>DATFCO010000128.1:0-6529 GCA_035253005.1 Rhodanobacteraceae bacterium | reverse complement strand
CGACGCGGTGTACGCCGCGTTCCAGCGCGATCCAGGTCTGACCGTCGCGGCGGGTCAGCGCAGCGGTGGGTTTGCCGTCCAGCGTGACGTTCGCCAGCGCGGCGGGCGCATCCATGTACGGCAAGGGAAACGCGATGTGCGCGCCGGCATCGACTTCGATCGTGACGTCCGCACCATCGCCGCGCATCGCGATCTGCGCGAAGGGCGAAGCCGCGCACTGCGGTGCGCATTTCGGCGCTTCGAGCAAGCGCTCGCGCAATTGCGAGAGCAGTTCCTGCGAAGGAATCGATTGCGCATGCGCACGCGGCACAAACGCCACCAACAACAGCAGCGCGGCGCTGCCGGTGGCGACGCGCCGTGGCCAGCGCGGCAGGCGCGTTGAAAGATCGAAGGCGCGCGCGATCGCCGCGAGCCATGCGATGAGCAATGCGAGCATCACGATGCGCAGGATGCGTGTGGCCCACGCAGGCAGGATCACCAGCCGCCACGTTTCGTCCGGCGTGACCGGCCCGCTCCAGCTCAGGCGATAGGTGCTGCCGATGTCGCTCCACGCCGGAACGCCTCGGCCGGATTGCACGACCATGTTGGGCGGATAGCTCTCCGCACCGACAAGGTCCAACGCAGTGATGCGTGCGCCCGTGACGACGATGGTCTGCGCCGACTGCTTGCCTGCGACTGCAGGCGCAGCGACCGCAGGCGGAGGAGGCGCAGGCGGTGGTGGTGTCACCCTCTGCGCGAGTTCCTGCACCGGTGGTGGTTGAGCCGGCGGTGCGGCATTTTCTTCCTGGAGTCCTGGCTTGGAAGCGTCGCTCGCTGACATGTACGCCGACTTTTCCACTGCGACCGGATAAATCTGGCTGATGAAGCTCGAGCGCTCCAATTGCGGATGCATCGCATCGCGCAATTGCTCTGCACCGAACGGCAACGTGACCAACACGGCCAGCGCCAAAGCCGCCATGCCGGCATAGCGCGCGATATTGCGCAACTTGCCTTGCGGCAACGCGCGCGCGATCAGCGCCAACGCGACTGCGATCCCCGGCAACCAACGCGGCGCGCCGGGTTCGCTCTGCGACAGCACCACGAAGCCGAGTGCGACCAGGCCCCATTGCCAGCCGAGCAATCGCCACGCCAGCAGCGCGATCACCGCGGCGACGAACAGATCCAGCAGGTTCCACTGCGCGACCCAACTGTCCGGCGATTGGTCCGCGCCGGGCGCACCGAGCAGGCGGTATCCATATGGAAGATGCAGACGCGCATCCACGCCATCCAGCGATTGCTGCCAGCCGCCGGTGGCCGGTTGCGAACCGCCGTGCGAATCGCGTCGCAAACCCGCATTCAGATCGAGATCGCGCGTGCGGATTTCCACGCCGCTGAGATTCGCATTCGCGCCGCGTGTGATCAGCAACGGCTGCGCGTCGGGCGGATTCTCGTCATGCAGCGCGGCGCGTTCGAGTATCCACGGCGCGGCGACATCCAGCCGATCGCTGCTGCGCAACGTGCCGCGTAGGCGATCGTCCGCTGTCAGACCGGCAGCGTCGAAATCCAACCACAGCTCGCGCGACAGTTGCAGGTGATCGCCGGCATTGGCGTCGCGGCCGCGAGCGCGCTGTTCGATCGCGAGCGTCGCGCCATTGCCGATCACGAACGCCGGCAGCATGCGCCAATCGTCCGGCACATCGGCCTGCGCCGGATCGATCGGCTGCGCGCCGGCCGCGCGTGTGGTGCGCAACGCGGGATCGTCCGCATAGCTCCAAATCTCCTGTTGCGGCCATGGCGCCGGTGGTGAATGCAATTCGATCTTCGTCAGCGGAACAATGCCGCGCGCATTCATTACTAAGTTCCAGTTGCCGGGCCGCAACTGCACGCGCAGACGGCCGTCCGGTTCCAGCCGCGCGGGCAGATCGCCGTTCAACGCGGTGGCGACAAAACCGTTCGGCAATGCAGGCCCCAGCGACTGTTCGCGCGCGCTGCCGGCGACGTGCAACTGCACGCGAGTCTCCAGCATCGGCGGCGCACCGTCGGAAAGTTTTCGGAACACCCGCAGGCTCAACGAGTCCGCTTCGCGCCGCTGGGCGGTCGCCTGTCCCAAAGTCAGCGAATCGCCGTTGCGTTCCGGTTGCGCGATGCTCGCCCCATCGACGTTCAAATCGATCAGCGCGATTTCACCCGGCACCTGCAAACGCGCAGGCCGCTCGTCCCATTCGAACACGCCGCGGATGACGTAGTCGCCGGCAGCGAGCCGCAACGACGGCGTGCCGTTACGATCCAGCACCGTCGCGGCGGCATTGCCGAGTTGAACCTGCTGCGGCCATGCCTCGCGACTGCCGGGAAGAGCGATCCAGCTTTCCGCATCCACGTGCACATTGATTTGGAAATGCGCGCCGGCCTTGTCGACGACCAACGACAAGCGGCCGGGCCACGCGCACTGATAGGCGTTGTCGTCGCTGCCGTCCTGGGTGCCGAGCAGCGGACAGGTGCGCTGCTCCTGGCCGTGCAACACCCAGCCTTGCCAGTCGCGCAACTGCGGCGGGATTGAAACATCATCCGCAGCGATCGCACTGCCGAAAATCAGGCACAAAAACGCGAAGATCCCCAACGCACGGCGCATGATCGTTCCCCTCGCTTGGTGCTGCGGGGAGTGTAGCGCCCGAAACAAGAGATATTCCTTCTCCCGCTTGCGGGCGAAGGGGCGCAAAGCGCCGTCTTTTCCTCCCGAAGGGCGGATGGGGAAGCACTTGCCTTGTCCTAGCAAGTATTCCCCTCACCCCGCGCTGCGCCACCCTCTCCCGCAAGCGGGAGAGGAATCAGTGAGCGGCCAACGCTGCAGGATTCTGCTTCGACTTCAATGCGCTGCACAGCAGGATTGCCTCGCGCGCCTGCGCCAACCCGCGGTCGAGCCCCGGAATCTGCTTCGACTTCGGCTGGAAGAACGCTTCCACGCGGTCCGCTTCCTCCTGCGAACAGCCGCCGCCGGCCGCAACGCGCGGCAGATACGCGCCGGAGAACACGCCGGTGCGATCCACGATCTGCTGGTAATGCGCAGTGAACCAGTTCCACAAACCGTCGCGCTGCGCGCGCGTGTCGCGGTCGCCACCGAGGATCATCAGCATCTCGCCGACCTTGACCTGTTTGGTCAGCGCGAAGTTGCGCGCCGCGTCGGCCTGCGCGCCCGGTGCACGGCCGAGCGCCCACAGCATCGCATTGCGCTTGGTGGGATCGGTGGTGCCCGGAATCGCGGCAATCAGCGCATCGACCGCCGGCTTGCCCTGTTCTTCCACCGCGACCGCGAGCGCGACGCGCAGCAGATCCGGATTGGCGGCATCCAGATCGAGCTTGCCGTCCTTCTTCTGCAGGGCCGCTTCGCCCTGCTTCAGCAGCGCCGCGCGCACGGACGGCACCTTGAAGCCGAGGCCGAGCGCGCTGGCCAGCGAAGAACGCATCAGCACGTCGTCCGCGAATTCGCCGCTGCGGCGCTCGTAACCCAGGCTCTCGAGACGCGGAAGATAGGCTTTCGCAACCGCGTCGCGGACCGCCGCACGCTGTGCATCGGTCTGCGCTTCGTGATCGTAGATCCAGCCGACGGTATCCAGCGGCGCCAGCGCGACCTCGCGTACCTTGGACGGCGCGAGTTCGCGCATCGCCGCCAGCACTTCATCGGCACCGATCTCGCCACGATGGAAATCCGCATCGACCGAATCCGCGTACACCAGTTGTTCGGCATCGTCGCGCTGCGCGATCACGTCCACCAGCGCCGAACGATCCGCCTTGGCCATGCTGAAACGGTAGTAGCCCACGCCATCGGCGTTGGGCATGTACCACGACGGACACTGCCCGCCTTCGATGCTCATCTGCGCGCTCTTGCCGTCCAGCATCTGGCACTGCGTGCCGTGCGGGAACCGCACGCACACCGGAATGCCCCATTGCCGGTTCGGATCGCCGGTCGAGCCCAGCGGAAGGTAGCGACTCTGCACCAGTTGCAACGTGGCGGCGCCCTTGTGGCTGCAATCGAGCTTGGTGGAAACCAGCGGCACGCCGGTCTGGTCGAGGAAACTGTCGAAAGCCCTCTTGAAATCCTCGCCCTTGTTCGCGGCGGTAGCGATGGCGTTGACCAAGTCATCCGCGGTCGCATTGCCGAACGCATGCGCCTTGATGTACGCCTGCATGCCTTTCTGGAACACGTCGGGCCCGACGAAGTGTTCGAACATGCCGATCACCGACGCGCCTTTCTCGTAGGTGATGCCGTCGAATGCGGTCTGGATATCGCCGTTGCCGGTGATCGGCTGGCGGATCATGCGCGCGCTCACCAGGCTGTCGTTCTGCATCGCGCCCTCGCCGCCTTCGATGCGGTCCAGTTGCGCATGCCAGTCGGGATGGATTTCGCCTTCCACTTTCTGCTGCATCCAGGTCGCGAAGGCTTCGTTCAACCAGATGTCGTTCCACCACGCGAGCGTCACGGTATCGCCGGTCCACTGGTGCGCCAGCTCATGCGCTTCCACGTTGAAGGTGCTGCGCACCGCGCTCGGCGAGGAATCCTTGTCCAGCAGCAGCAGCCAGTCGCGATAGGTGACCAGGCCTGCATTCTCCATCGCACCGGCGGAGAAATCCGGCAATGCGGCGAGGTCGAGCTTGCCGAACGGATAACCGAAACCGTAGTAGTTTTCCTCCGCTTCGATGATGCCCGGCACCATCGCCAGCGCGCGCTGCATCTTCGGGCCGTTGCCCTTGGCCGCGATGCCGCGCACCGGCACCGGTTCCTTGCGCCAGAGGTTGGCAGGAATGGTAGGGCCGTCCACGATGTCCAGCGGCCCGACGACCCACGCGACCAGGTACGTCGGCAGCGGTTTGGTTTTTTCGAACGTCAGAGTTTTCCAGCCGTTCGATGCCGGGGTTTCGGAAGCCAGCTTGGTGTTGGCGACCGCCTTGTCGCCGGCCGGAATGGTGAGCACGATTTCGAACGGCGTCTTGAAACCCGGCTGGTCGAAACAGGGAAACGCGTAGCGCGCGCTGATCGGTTCCATCTGCGTCATCGCGTACGCGTTGCCAGCGAACTCCACCTTGTAGAACCCTTCCAGCGTCTGGTTGTAGGGCGCGTTGAAGACGATCTTCAGTTGCAATTTCTGCGCGGGCAGCTTTCGTTCGAAATCGATGCGCGCCACGCCGGCATCGGCGTCGGCCTGCACGTACTTGCCGCTGTGCGATTTGCCGTTCGCATCCGTGATGGTGACATCGGAAACCTTCAGATCCTTGCCGTGCAGCCAGACGTGATCCGCGGCCTGCTTCAAATTGACCGCGATCGTCACCGTGCCGCTGTAGCCGGGTTGTTCCGGATCGCTGCGCAGATCCAGTTTGTAGGACTGCGGTACCGCCCAGTCGGGAAGTTTCTCCAGCGGCACGGATTCTTTCACGGCCGCAGGCTGCGCTTCGTGGGCGCTCGTGGACTTCTGCGCGAACACAGGCGCGGCGAACAGCACGCCCAGTGCGCACAAGGCGGCGAAGATGGAAGGTTTCATGATCGCGTGCTCCGGAAAGACCAAACTTTCACTGAAGCACAGAGACGCGGACGCGGCAAGCGTCGGTGGTCATGGGTGGGCTGATTGCGCAACGGACGGCCGTTCATGCGAAGCGCTTTCGCACCGTATCCGAATATCGCGCATTGACTTTCATACGCCTGCCCTTTCTCATGCGCGAAATCGGCAGCCGGGGATGCACGCGTGAGCATTTCGACCGACAGCGACCATCGAGCACCTGCCGCGGATGAAAACGGCGCTGCGCAACCGGGCGTGGGCTATCGCCAAGAACTGGATCGCGCACTGAAACTGCGTCACTTACTGGTGTACGGCATGGTGTTCATCGTGCCGGTCGCACCGGTGGCGGTGTACGGCTTCGTGGCGCAAGCCAGCCACGGCATGGTGCCGCTGGTGTACGTGGTCGGCATGGTGGCGATGCTGTTCACCGCGTTGAGCTACCGCGAACTGAGCGCGGAATTTCCCTGGGCGGGTTCGGTTTACGCGTACGTCGGCCGCGGACTGGGGCCGTTTCCGGGTTTTCTCGCCGGCTGGATGATCCTCGCGGATTACTTGTTGATCCCGGGCCTGATCTACGCCTTCGTTTCGAGCTGGCTGCACGGCTTGCTGCCCGGCGTGCCGCCGCCCGTGTGGATCGTGTCGCTGGTGGTGATCAACACCGCGATCAACCTGCTCGGCATCCGCATGCAGTCGCAGGCCAATTTCGTTCTGCTGGCGCTGGAGCTGATCGCGCTGGCGGTGTTCATCGCGCTGGCGATCTGGTTCGTGTTTGTGCAGCACCGCGGCAGCGGACGATTTTCGTTCGCGCCGCTGTATCAGCCGGGCCATGTCGATCTCGGCTTCGTCGCCACCGCGACCTCCATCGCCGCCTTGAGTTTTCTCGGCTTCGACGGCATCAGCACGCTGGCCGAGGAAGCGCAGAATCCGCGCCGCGACATCGGCAATGCGACATTGTTGACTTTGCTGATGCTCGGTGCGCTGTTCGTGCTGCAAACCTGGCTGGC
>DATFCO010000127.1:0-2331 GCA_035253005.1 Rhodanobacteraceae bacterium | reverse complement strand
CTGGGGAAAGATGATCGCGATGAGGATCGCGATGATCGTGCCGCCGAAACCGAGATGGATCGGACCCAGTCCGAATCCGCCGCCACCGCCTTCGGACTCGACTACGTTGTCGCTGGAGCGGCTTTTGTTCCAGAGCATGTGTGTTCTCCCCGCTGGGTCCGCTTACTTTGCGAGTGTGTTCGTCCCCATGCAAGTGCGGATCATGAACGAAAACCTGCTGCACGCGAGCACCGCCGGTGCGCGCTCGTGTAGGCTGTAACCCCTGCCCAACAGGAAGTAAGGCATGGCGCTCGCAAGGCGCATCCTGATCTGGACCGTGGTGGTCATCGCCGCGCTCATCGTCGTGGCGATCCTGGTTATCGCATTGTTCGACTGGAACCGCGCGCGCCCCTGGCTGGATCAGCGACTCAGCGCGTCGATCGGGCGGCCGGTGGCGATCAACGGCGATCTCACCGTCGCCTGGTCGCGCAATCCCGATGCAAACGGCTTGTCGCACTGGATTCCCTGGCCGCGCTTCACCGCACGCGACATCAGCATCGCCAATCCCGCGTGGACGAAACAGCCGCGCTTCGCGACCGTGCAGCAGGTGCGTTTCAGCCTCTCGCCGCTGGCGCTGATCGGCCACACCATCGAAATTCCTTCGCTGAAACTGTTCCAACCCAGCGTCGACATCGAGCGCGACAAGAGCGGGCGCGCCAACTGGCAGTTCCAGTTCGCGCAGGGCGGCGGAAACTGGAAGCTCGACATCGGCGAGGTCGGCTTCGACCGCGGCGCGATACGTATCGACGACGACAAACTGGAATTGCACCTAGACATCGCGGTGCAGCCGCTGGGCAAGCCGATTCCCTTCGACCAGATCGTCGCGCGGAAAGCCAGCGACAACGCGCCGCCGCCGCGTTCGGATCAGGCCTATTACTTCGGCTGGACCGCGAACGGAATCTGGCGCGGCGCCAAGGCGACGGGCAGCGGAAAGATCGGCAGCGTGCTGGCGTTGCGCGACGCGTCGCTACCCTTCCCGCTGCAAGCCGATCTGCGTCTGCACGACGTGCACATCGCGCTGGCCGGCACGCTCACCGATCCGGTGCACCTCGCCGCGTTGAACCTGCATCTGAAGATGTCGGCCGACAGCATGGCGCACCTGTATCCGCTGACCGGTCTTGCTTTGCCGGCCACGCCGCCGTTCACCACGACGGGACATTTGATCGGCCGCATGCACGAAGGTGTGTTTCGCTACCGGGATTTCGACGGGCGCGTGGGCGGTAGCGACTTGCATGGCGACATGACGTACTCGACCGCCGGCCCGCGCTCGAAACTCAGCGGCAACATCACCTCCAACGTACTGAAGTTTTCCGACCTCGCTCCCTTGATCGGCGCCGACAGCAACGCATCGAAGGCACGTCGCGGCGAGGAAGTGAAACAACCTGCGGACAAGCTGCTGCCGATGGAGCCGTTCGATACCACGCGCTGGCGCACCATGGATGCGGACATTCGTTTCGTCGGCAAGAGCGTGGTGGCGAAAAAGGAATTGCCGATCCAGAACCTCTCCACCCACGTGACGATGGATGACGGCGTCCTGACGCTGGATCCGCTGCGCTTCGGCGTGGCCGGCGGCGACATGGATGCGCACATCACGCTGGACGGTCGCCGCGATTTGCTGCACGGAAAGATGCAGGTGAGCTTGCGCCGCGCGCAGTTGAAGCAATTGTTTCCCACCGTCGACCTGATGAAGACCAGCCTCGGTCAGATCAACGGCGATGCGGCCCTGACCGGCGACGGCAATTCGGTGGCGAAACTGCTGGGCACTTCCGGCGGCGAAGTGAAACTGCTGGTGGACAACGGTCAGGTCAGCAAGCTGCTGCTGGAAGAGGCCGGATTGAATCTCGCCAACATCGCCAAGCTGAAACTGTTCGGCGACGAGCCGGTGAAGATCAATTGCGCCGCGGCGGATTTCACTGCGAAGGACGGTTTGTGGCGTTCGACCCTGCTCCTGATCGACACGGACGACATGACCATCGATGTCGACGGCACGATCAACTTCGCCAACGAACAGCTCGACCTCACCCTGCATCCGCAGAGCAAGGGCATCCGGATTCTTTCGCTGCGCTCGCCGCTGTACCTGCGCGGCACGTTGAAACATCCGGACGCGGGTGTGGAGAAAGGACCGCTGCTGGCTCGCGGCGCGGGCGCGGCGGTGCTGGGGACCGTCGCCGCTCCATTGGCCGCACTGGCGGCGATGATTGCGCCGAGTCATGAGAGCGACAATCCCTGCGCGGGACTGATCGCGCAGATGCGCGAGCCGGCGAAGGCCCATTGAAGTTGTGAGTTGTGAGT
>DATFCO010000126.1:0-9235 GCA_035253005.1 Rhodanobacteraceae bacterium | reverse complement strand
TCCTGTCCGGGCTGGAAACGCACGGCTGCATCCGCGAGCCGTTGGGTTGGCGCGCGCAGCATCTGGGCTTGTACGAAGGCAGCGCGTTGATCGGCGCGCTGCCGTTGTATCTGAAGGGCAACTCGCACGGCGAATACGTGTTCGACTGGTCCTGGGCGCACGCCTGGCAACGCGCCGGTCGCGACTACTATCCGAAACTGCTCTGCGCGGTGCCATATTCGCCGGTGACCGGTCCGCGGCTCCTGGCCCGAACGCCTGCGCAGCGGACGCTACTGGCGGACGCGCTGACGCAGTTGACGCACGAGCTGGAACTCTCGTCTGCCCACGTGAATTTCTTGCCGGAAGATGAGCTGGACGCCTTCGACGAACGCTGGCTGACGCGCTTCGATTGGCAATTCCACTGGCGCAATGATCGCGGCTGGCGTGATTTCGGCGATTTCCTCGACGCGCTGAACCACAAGCGGCGCAAGGCGATCCGTCACGAACGCGCACAAGTATCGCGCGCCGGTGTGAGCTGCGAATTCCGCGACGGCGGCGCGCTTTCCGATTCCGAATGGCGAACGATGCACGATCTGTATCTGTCCACCTTCGAGGAGAAAGGCAACACGCCGACCTTGACGCGTGCGTTCTTCCGGCACCTCGGGCGCGCGTTTCCCTCGCGCTCGCACGTGGCGTTTGCACGGCGCGAGGGCCGCATCATCGCCGGCGCGCTGTTTCTCTCATCACGCAACACGCTGTATGGCCGCTACTGGGGCGCGCGGGAACAGGTGCCCGGATTGCATTTCGAATTGTGCTATTACCAGGGGATCGAACATTGCCTGCGCGCCGGACTGACGCGCTTCGAACCGGGAGCACAGGGCGAGCACAAGCTCTCGCGCGGATTCCTGCCGGTACGCACGCATTCGCGGCACTACATCGCCGATGAACGTTTTCGCGATGCCCTGCGTTCGGCGTTGCAGCGTGAAGCGACGATCATGGAAAGCTATGGTGAGGAATTGATGCAGCACTCGCCTTTTGCACAACGCGAGGCGCACGCTTGATCCGCATCGTGCAACTGGACGGCGCACCGCCGGAGCATTTCCCCGATCCGGCACTCGCCCTGCGCGATCCCAACGGTCTGCTCGCGTTCGGCGGTGATCTCTCGTCCGAGCGCCTGCTTTCCGCGTACGCGCGCGGAATCTTTCCGTGGTTCAGTCACGGCGACCCGCTGCTGTGGTGGTCGCCCGATCCGCGCTGCGTGTTTCGAACGGACAACGTGCACGTCTCGCGCAGGCTGGCGCGTACGCTGCGACGTTCGCGCTGGACGCTCAGCATCGACCACGCTTTCGGCAATGTGATGCACGCCTGCGCCGCGCCGCGCGGTGCCGATCCCGGCACCTGGATCACGTCGGAGATGATCGACGCATACACACGGCTGCATAGGCTGGGTCATGCGCATTCGCTGGAAGTGTGGAGCGAGGGCGAACTGGTCGGCGGAATCTACGGAGTTTCGATCGGCCGCGGTTTCAGCGCGGAATCGATGTTCTCGCGCATTAATGATGCGTCGAAGATCGCGTTGATCGCGTTATGCCGGACATTGCACGGCTGGCGTTTTCCGCTGCTGGATGCGCAGGTTCCGAACCCACACTTGTTGCGCATGGGCGCAGTCACGCTGCCGCGCACGGATTTCCTGCGACAATGGCGCGAGCTGACATCGCTGCCGGGTCCGGCCGAATGGCGTCCGTTCAGCACGCGCGTCAGCGAGTTCGCATGAATTTGCCGGACAATCAGCGTATCGTTTTGCCCAAGGAAAGGAGAACGCGATGAGCAACAGACCGAAAGACGAAAACGACGCGGACCGGAAAAGCGCCGAACAGACCCGTGCATTCGGCCGCGCGATGGTGGATTCCGCGCAGCAGATCTGGCTGGCCGGGCTGGGCGCGTTCGCGAAAGCCCAGAAGGAAGGCAGCCGTTTCTTCGAAACGCTGGTCGAGGAAGGCGCGCGCACGCAGGAGAAAACCCGCGCCTACACGCAGGCGCAATTCGAACAGGCGCAACGCAAGGCGGGACCGTGGATCGAAACGGCTCGTCAGCGCACCAGCGAGGCTTTCAACAAGATCGAGCAGGCGTTCGACGAACGCATCGCGCGCGCCGCGCAGCGCATGCAGATGCCCACGCGCGAAGACATGCAGCGGTTGCACGAGCGGCTGGACGAATTGACCCGCGAAGTACGCGCCAGCAAGGCCGCGCCCCGCAAGCGCGCGAGCAAAAGCACGCCGCAGGAATGACACGCGCGAGCGCCATGGCCGATCTGAATGCCGAATTCGAGCAGGCGGCTTCCGACGTCAAGCAGCTTGCGAAACGTCCCGACAACGACACACTGCTGAAGCTGTACGCGCTTTACAAGCAGGGTTCGCAGGGCGACGTATGCGGGCCGAAGCCCGGCTTCTTTGATTTCGTCGGTACCGCGAAGTACGAGGCGTGGGCGCAATTGCGCGGCATGTCCAGCGACGAAGCGCGGCAGAAATACATCGAACTGGTGCGGAAGCTGGAAGCCGCCCTGTAGTCAGCCCTCCGTTGCGCCGCGTGCCCGTGCCGCGGCGATCGCCTCCGCCACCGCGCGCTCGCGTTCGTTGCCTTGCGCCAGTCCTGCGCGCGCACCTTCCTGATCCGCGCCGTCGCGGTTCTGGCTGAGTTTGTAGCGGCCTTCCAGTTTCTCGATGCGCAGTTCCAGGCCGACGATGTGGCGCGTCTGCTCGCGCAGGTAATCTCCCGGCGCGTCGGTGATGTGCCAGGGTTCGGAACGCCCCGCTTCGTTGCGCTCGACCAACCGACGCAGCAATTCGTACAAACGTTCCTCGTCATGGAATACACGCAACCTGCCGAGCGCGTGGACCGCGAGGTAATCCCAGGTCGGCACCTGGCGCGGATCTTCGCGCTTGCCGGGATACCACGATGGCGACACGTAGGCGTGCGGCCCCTGGAAGATCGCCAGTGCGGATACGCCGCTCTCGCCGATCCCGCGCCACTGCGGATTGTAGCGCGCGATGTGACCGAGCAGTGTGCCAGTCGGTGCAGGTTCCACGTCGAGCTCGAACGGCAAATGGCTGACGGCGAACTCGTCATCCGCGTGCGTGATCAGCGTACCGAAAGCGATCTCGCGGATCGCGGGGTGCAGAATCTCGATGCGCGATTCGCGGAATGAAGAACTCGGATAAGCCATTGCGGCGCTCTAGCGACGAGGGCGCATCTGAATCTCCGGCCCCTCGTGCTTGCGATCCCACGAACGCAGTTCGTCGCGCAGCACCGCGATGCGCTGCCGGCCCAGCGCGTTGCGTTCCTCGTCCAGCACGTTGCCCCCCAGCAGTTCCGCCATGCGCTGCGCGGCCGGCAGCATTGCATCCCACGCATCCAGCGCGGACAATGGTCCCGGCAAGGTCATGAAGAAACTCAGCCCCGGCGTCTGCAATTCGTCGATGCGGCTCATGTCGAAGGTGCCGGGCTTGACCATGTTGGCCATCGAGAAGATCGGTCCGGCTTCCGGTTTGCCGTCCAGCGGACGGTGGAAGATCTGCATGTCGCCGAATTGCAGACCGGCTTTCTCCGCCGCGACCGCGATGTCGCTGCCCGAGAAACGCGCATTGCCGCGCCCGACGACGTACAAGGTGACAATGCGTTCCACCGGCAATTCGGCCGGACGCTTGCCCGGCAGTGGACGCGTCGGTGACGATGCGCGCTGGCGCGTCGCCGCCACGGTGTCGCCCAATTTGCGCAGTTCCTCGGCGACGCCGACTTCCAGTTCGCCTTGCCGCGGTTCCGGCACCACGGAATCGGGATCGCCCGGATCGTGAATCTCGTCGCCAATCACCGGTTCCACGCGTTCGACGCGGCCGCGCCGGAACAGTACGCGCCTGCCCTGCTCATTGCGCGGACGGCCGAAGAAATAGATCGCCAGCAGCACCAGCACGCCGATGACGGCAAGGATGATCCGCAATGTGGTGGGCGAGATCGCCTGATCCATGGACGGACTTTAGCAAAGCACGCTACGCCCTCGCACGCGCCGCTCGCAGTCGGATGCGAGATCGAGCCGAACGGCCGCGCGGCGGTGCTATCGTTCGCCGGTCCGCGCGTTCGCGCGACTCCCCTTTCCGCCATGTCCGACGCCGCCACCGTTTTCAACCACAACGTCGTCCCCCGCTCGCCGGGCGTGCGCATCGGCGTCGAGCCGCCGGTGAAACACATCGTGGTGGTCGGCGGCGGCACCGCCGGCTGGATGACCGCGCTGCTGCTGGCGCACTCCGCCTATGGGCCACGTCTGAAGATCACCGTGCTGGAATCGCCGCAGGTCGGCGTGATCGGCGTGGGGGAAGGTTCCACGCCATGGCTGCGCGGATTTTTCGAGAGCCTCGGCATCGAGGAATCGGAATGGATGCCGCAATGCAGTGCCACCTACAAGACGGGCATCACCTTCGACGGCTGGTCCACGCGGCCGGGTTACGAAAGTTATTTCCACTCGTTCGCGTCGATGCTGGACAACATGACGATGGCGCCGTTCCTCGACAACGTGCACGCGCGCCTCGACGGCGCCGACGTGTACGCGCATCCCAACCGCTTCTTCATTTCCGCGCGGCTGGCGCGCGAGTGCAAGGCGCCGCGGCCGCAACGGAGTTTCCCGTTCGACGTGTGGTACGGCTTCCACTTCGATTCCGTGCTGCTGGGGCAATTCCTGCAACGCAAGGCCATCGAGTGCGGCGTGCGGCACGTTTCCGGGCATGTCACCGAGGTGCAATTAAACGATGCCGGCGACATCGCTTCGCTGCGTTTGCAAGAGGGCGCCACGCTGGCCGGCGACTTCTACGTCGACTGCACCTGCTTCGCCTCGCTGCTGATCGGCAAGGCGCTCGGCGTGCCGTTTGTCTCGTTCAAGGAAAACCTGTTCAACGACGCCGCCGTCGCCATTCCCAAACCACACAATGGGCCGATCATGCCACAGACGATTTCCACCGCGCTGCGCCATGGCTGGGTCTGGAAGATTCCGCTGACCAACCGTCTGGGTTGCGGCTACGTCTACAGCACGGATTTCTGTTCGCCGGACGAAGCGGAAAGGGAACTGCGCGAGCACCTCGAGCTGCTGGATGCGGACGTTCCTGTGCGCCATCTGAAATTCCGTCCCGGCCGTGTGGCGCAGCCGTGGACCCGCAACTGCGTGGCGAACGGTCTGGCGCAGAGCTTCATCGAACCACTGGAAGCCACGGCGCTGCTGTTCGTGCAGCGCACCGCGGAGATGCTGGTGGCTGCGCTGGAGAAAGGAAACCTGGACGAAGCCACGCGCAAGGAATTCAACGACACGCTCAACGGCCGCGTCGAAGGCACCCGCGATTACATCGTCACGCACTACAAGACCAATACGCGCAGCGACACCGACTACTGGCGCGCCAATGCCGCCAACACGCACCTGTCGTCGCCGTTGCAGCAACTGTTGCACACCTGGCTGGCACGCAAGCCAATCACCGCCGGCATCACGCAAGGCAAGTTCGGCCGCGGCTATCCGATCATGTCGTGGTACAGCCTGCTTGCCGGCGTCGGTTTGTTTCCCGATGAAATGCGCGCACCGACGCGGCAGGAAGCAAAATACGACATGGCGGAAATCGACACGCTGCTGGAACGCGGCGCGCTGAACTTCCCCAACCACCGCGAATTTCTCGCAGCGATTCCGCCAAAACCGAAGGAACCCTCGCTGCAGGTGTATTTCTATTAAGCGGCGCCCGCCAGCTTCGCAGCCTCTTCCAGATCCACCTGCACCAGCCGCGACACCCCCGGCTCGCGCATGGTCACGCCGCACAACTGGTGCGTCATTTCCATCGTCGCCTTGTTGTGCGTGACGATCACGAACTGCACCTTCTCGGACATGTCGCGCACCAGTTGGCCGAAACGGCCGACGTTGCCTTCGTCCAGCGGCGCGTCCACTTCGTCCAGCAGACAAAACGGCGCGGGATTGAGATTGAAAATCGAGAACACCAGCGCCACCGCGGTCATGGCCTTTTCGCCACCGGAGAGCAGCGAGATGTGACTGACGCGCTTGCCCGGCGGCCGCGCCATGATCGCCACGCCCGTGTCCAGCAGATCCTCGCCGGTCAGTTCCAGGTGGGCATGCCCGCCGCCGAACAATTTCGGGAATAGTTCCTGCAAACCGGCGTTGACGCGGTCGAACGTATCCTTGAAACGCTGGCGCGTTTCGCGGTCGATCTTCTTGATCGCGTTGTCCAGCGTTTCCAGCGCCGAAGTGAGATCGGCGAGCTGCGCGTCCAGGTATTCCTTGCGCTGCAAGGCTTCCGCGTGTTCCGAAATCGCGGCGAGATTGACCGGCTCCAGCCGCGCGATCTTGGCTTCGAGGTCTGCGATACGCTCCTGCCACTGGTCAGGATGCGCGTCATCGGTCAGTTCTGCCAGCAAGGGTTCCACCTGCAAACCCGCGGCATTGATCGCTTCGGTCAATTGTTCGGCGCGCAGGCGCAGCGCCTGCTCGGCGAGGCGGCGTTCGGTGAGCGCTTCGCGTTGCCCACCCAGCGCGGCTTCCGCGGCGTGGCGTTCCTGTTCCAGTCGACGCGATTCGGCATCGGTCTCTTCCACCGCGCGCCGCGCCTCGACCAGTTTGCGATCGACTTGCAGGCGCTGATCCAGGAACGTCTGCCGCTCGCGTTCCAGCGCCGCAATGGGATTGTCCCCTGCACCGATTTGCTGGTCCAGTTCCGCACGGCGCATTTCCAGTTGCGCGCGCTGGGTTTCCATGCGCGAGAGCGATTGTTCCAGCGAAACCAGCGCGGCACGGCGCGATTCCAGCGAGAGCGCGTGCCGATGCGCGGTATCGGCAGCGTCCTGTGCATCCGCTCGCGCGGCTTCGCGGCCCTCCAGCAATTGCCGGCGCTCGCTTTCCAACTCCAAGCGCGCGCGCTCGTGCTCGCCCATGCGCGAAACCGCCGCTTCCATGCGTGCGCGCGCGGCGCGCGCGGCCTCTTCGCTTTCGCCCAGCTTGTTTGCGATCTCCGCGAGTTCGTTGTCCAGCGCCTGCAAGCGCGCTTGCGCGCTGTCGATGCGGCCGCGCTTGCCTTGCAGTTCGCCCGCGAGTTCCGACAGACGCCGATGCGCGCCGTACAATTCGCGCTGCGCGTCGTCGCGCGCCTGCTCGGCAGCCAGACGTTGCGCGCGCACTTCTTCGGCTCGTCGCGTCAATTCGCTCAAGCGGCCGGTGAGATGTTCGAGTTCGGATTGCAGCGACTGCAACTCGCGGCCGCGCGCCAGCACGCCGACCTGGCCGCCTTCGGCACGGCGCACGCGCGCGAAACTGGGACCGAGCCACAGGCCTTCTCGCGTGATCACCGATTGCGGCGCTTGCAATGTCGCCGCGATCGCACGCGCCTGTTCCAACGTTTCCGCGGTGCGCACCTGCGCGAGCAGCGCCAATGCGCTGGACGGACCGCGCGCCTGTGCCGCCAGCGTGCCTTCGACATTCGATGACTGGACGCCCGTACCGACCAAGCTGATATCGGTGCGCTCGACAGAGGCAAGTTCATTGGCGAGCGTCAGCGGATTGTCCACCAGCACGCCTTCCAGCAAACCGGCCAGTACAGTTTCCACGGCGCGCTCCCAACCCGCCTCGACTTGCAACTTCGAACCCAAGCGCGCGCTGGTCGCCAAGCCGAATTTCTCCAACCACTCGCGCGCGGCATCGCGATCTTCGCCCAGCGCTGCATGCTGCAAGGCTTCCAGCGACGCGATGCGGCCACGCAGCGCCTGCTCTTGCGCACGCGCTTCGGCCAGCCATGACTGCGCCTGGCGCTCTTCGCCCAGCAGCGTTTCCGCTTCGGCCTTGTGGGTTTCCAGTTGCGACGAATGCGATTCGATCAATGCGCGATGATTCTCGTGTTCGCCTTGCAGCGATTCCGCAGCGCGATGCAGCGCGTCCAGGTCGTAAACCGCACGCTCGGATTGCAGCGCGTCGCGACGGCGCGCCAGTTCCAGCAATTGGCGATCGAGATGATCGATGTGCGTGCGTTCAACATCGGCCTCGCGCGAGGTCGCGGCCGAATCGCCGCCGTGCGCCTCCCAGCGCTGCTGCCACGCCGCGTGCGCGGCTTCGGCTTCGCGCAAGGCTTCGCCCGCTCGCGCCTCGATCTCGCGCAGACGCTGCAATTCCGGTTCGCCTTCGCTCAAGGCCGCGCGCACCGAATCGTGCTGATCGCGATCGGCCTTGATGTGCGCATTCAATTCCTCGAGTGCGCGTTCGGTTTCCTCGCGCGCCTGCCGCAGACGTTCGCCCAATTCCTTGTGATGGCGGATCTGCTGTTCGACGCGCGCCAGTTCCGCGCCGACCTGATACACCTCGCCCTGCACCGCGTTCAGCGCATCGGATTGTTCCTGATGCTGCGCGCGCGCGGTTTCGATGGCCGCTTCCAGGTGCCGCTGCTCGGCCAGTTGTTTCTCGATGCCGGTTTCGGCTTCGCGCAGCGCTTCGCGGTGCTGTTCCAGTTCCTGCGCGATCGCGCGATAACTCAGCGCGCGCAATTCCGCCTCGCGCCGCGTGTGTTCTTCCTTCAGCTTCTTCCAGCGCTCGGCCGCGCGCGCCTGCCGATTCAAATGATCGAGCTGCTTCTCGACCTCCTCGCGCACGTCGCGCACGCGATCCAAGTTTTCACGCGTGGCCTTGATGCGGCTTTCGGTTTCTTTGCGGCGCTCCTTGTAACGCGAAATGCCGGCTGCCTCTTCCAGGTGCGCGCGCAATTGCTCGGGATGCGATTCGACGATGTCGGAAATGATGCCCTGCTCGATGATCGAGTAACTGCGCGCACCCAAACCTGTTCCAAGAAACAGGTCGGTGATGTCGCGCCGGCGGCAGCGTACGCCGTTCAAGAAATAATCCGACTGTGAATCGCGACCGACGATGCGCTTCACCGAGATCTCGTTGTAGGTCGCGTACTCGCCACCGATCGCGCCGTCGGAGTTGTCGAAGATCAATTCGACGGTGGCCTGCCCAACCGGCTTGCGGCCGCTGGAGCCGGAAAAGATCACGTCGGTCAGCGACTCGCCGCGCAGGCGGCTGGCCGCGCTCTCGCCCATCACCCAGCGGATCGCGTCGATGACGTTGGACTTGCCGCAGCCGTTGGGCCCGACGATGCCGGTGAGGTTGGTGGGGAAATGCAGGACCGTCGGATCGACGAACGATTTGAAACCGGCCAGCTTGATTGTTGTCAGGCGCATG
>DATFCO010000125.1:0-3078 GCA_035253005.1 Rhodanobacteraceae bacterium | reverse complement strand
CCACGGTTTGCGGGATGTCGCGCGAAGGTGTTGGAGTTTTTGCGCCGACGCTCGAAGGACCGGGCGCGTATTCGTCGCGCAGTGCCTGTGCGGTGACGTGTACCGTGTCCAGCGTTTGTGCGGAAGCGAGTTCGTTATTCGGCGAAGTCTCACTCGAGGATGCTGCGGCGGTGTTTCCATCGAAACCGGCGACGGATGCTTCCGTGCCCGCGGTCGAGGATGCGCTTGCGCCGCCAGCGTCTCCGTCCGCCGAATTGGCCAAAGCCAAGCCCGGCAGCGGTACGCACAAGGCGATGCACAACGCCGAGCACAACGGCTTGACCCTCGATCGCCGCACTTCCATCCGTCCTCCCTCGTGCCATCGCGGTCGACCGGTCGCGACGCACCTGCATAGCAATTCGACTGCGAATGATAACGATTCGCATTTGCGTCGACAAGAGGGAGTGACCGCCGGAGGCACCGTGAGGGTTGAAAAAGAGGGATGCGATGCGGCGAGGACTCAGTCGAACAATCGCTGCCAATACGCCACGTCGATCCACCGCCCGAACTTGACGCCGTTCTCGCGAAAGTGCGCGATTTTGGTGAATCCCAGCTTTTCGTGCAGCGCGATAGAGGCGGGATTGGGCAGCGCCGCGCCGCCGATCACGCAATGCACCTTCAATGCGCGTAGCTGCTCAAGCAGCGCGCCGTACAACAACGCGCCTAAACTCTGCCCGACCTGCTCCGGCGCGAGATAGATCGAGCTTTCGACGGTGAAGCGGTAGCCGATGCGGGTTTTCCACGGCGCGGCGTAGGCGACGCCTGCAATCGCGCCGTCACGTTCCAGCACCAGCCACGGCAGGTTTTTTGCGACGACAGCGGTCATGCGCTCGCGCATCTCGCTCGCCGTCACCAGCTCTTCCTCGAACGTCACGATCGTGTTCGTGACGTAGTGGTTGTAGATCACGCAGATGCGCTCGGCATCGGCCAGCAGCGCCGGCCGGATTTGCACGGAGCTGCCGGCCGATAGGACACGCATCAAATGCTGTGACATCTGATACTCCAGTCGGCGAGGCGGGATTTGACGCGAGATGCGTTGCATCGCATCTAGCGCCGGCAAGCACCCGTTGCAACAACACCATCCCCACCCAACCCTCCCCTTGAAGGGAGGGCTTTTGTGCATCAGACGCTGTAGTACATCTGATACTCCAGCGGATGCGTGGAGGCGCGGTATTTGGTGACTTCCTGCATCTTCAGCGCGATGTAGCCGTCGATGAAGTCGTCGCTCATCACGCCGCCGGCGGTGAGGAAGGCGCGGTCGCGGTCGAGGTTTTCCAACGCCTGATCCAGCGACGAGCACACGGTCGGGATGTTGCGCTCCTCCTCCGGCGGCAGGTCGTAGAGATCCTTGTCCATCGGCGCGCCCGGATCGATCTTGTTCAAGATGACGTCCAGGCCCGCCATCATCAGCGCGGTGAAGGTGAGGTAGCCCGAGTTCATCGGATCGGGGAAACGCACTTCGATGCGGCGGCCTTTCGGATTGGCCACGTGCGGAATCCTGCAGCTCGCCGAGCGGTTGCGCGCGGAGTACGCCAGCATCACCGGCGCCTCGAAACCCGGCACCAGGCGCTTGTACGAGTTCGTGGTCGAATTGGAGAACGCGTTGATCGCGCGCGCGTGCTTGAAGATGCCGCCGATGTACCACAGCGCGGTTTGCGACAACCCGCCGTACAGCTCGCCGGCGAACAGATTCTTGCCATCCTTCGACAGCGACTGATGCACGTGCATGCCGGAACCGTTGTCGCCCACGACCGGTTTCGGCATGAAAGTGACGGTCTTGCCCGCCGCGTGCGCGACGTTCTTGACGACGTACTTCATCGTCAGCAGTTCGTCGGCCTTGTGCAGCAGCGTGTTGAAGCGCGTGCCGATCTCGCACTGGCCGGCGGTGGCGACTTCGTGGTGGTGCACTTCGGTGAGGATGCCGAGCGACTCCAGCACCTGACACATTTCCGCCCGCAGGTCGGCCAGCGAATCGACCGGCGCGACCGGAAAATAGCCGCCCTTGATGCCCGGCCGATGGCCGTGGTTGCCTTCTTCATAACGCCGATGCGAGGACCACGCGGCTTCTTCCGATTCGATCTCGTAGAACACGTGTCCCATGTCGTTGCGATAACGCACGCCGTCGAAGATGAAGAACTCCGGTTCCGGGCCGAAGTAGGCGGTGTCCGCGATGCCGGTGGATTTCAGATACGCTTCCGCGCGCCGCGCGATCGAGCGCGGATCGCGCGCGTAGGCCTGCATGGTGGAAGGCTCGAGCACATCGCAGGTTATGACCATCTGCTTGTGCGCGGCGAATGGATCGATGAAGGCCGTGGCCGCGTCCGGCATCAGCACCATGTCGGATTCGTTGATGCCCTTCCAGCCCGAAATGGACGAGCCGTCGAACATCTTGCCGTCTTCGAAGGTGCCTTCGTCGATCGCGTGCGCGGGAAAGGACACGTGGTGCTGGACGCCGCGCATGTCGGCGAAGCGCAGGTCGACGAAGGCGACGTTTTCGTCTTTGAGAGTTTTCAGGACTTTGTCGGCGGTGGACATGGCGGCCTCGCGGGGTGGGAATACGAGACCAAGGCAAGAGCGATGCCATGTACTGTCACTTCGCAGTCAATGACTTGTGCGAGCGTCGCGCCGAACATGAGCGAATCAGGTGCAACTTGGATGGCGACTTGCACCAAAAGCGTGCGTTGATCAGTCCCATCGCTCGGCGTAGTTCGGCTTTTCCCGGCTGATGTACGTGCTCAGGCCACGACCGGCCCGTGCGAGCCGCTGCATATTGGTGATGTGGCGAGCGCCTGCGCTGGCGTTCGTATAGCGATATTTCCCATCCTTGGCGAACGCGACCACGATTTCGCCGGGCCGGATTTCATACCTGACCACACCCGAATCGCCGCTCAAATTTCCGTAGCGTTCCATCGCCTGCAACTCCGTTTGCGCTGATCTTCGCATGTGCTCTGCGCGCGAGCCGAATTACCGAGAGTGACTGTCATACTACGCGCGCAACGGCGAAGGGCACGCATTTGGAACAGTCGACGTCGATCGCAA
>DATFCO010000124.1:0-2702 GCA_035253005.1 Rhodanobacteraceae bacterium | reverse complement strand
ACAGATGCCTTCGAGCAAGTGCAACAGACTTTGTGATACGCACAAATCGAAGGCATTGCCCACCGGATGCGGTGGCGGCAACTTCCAAGGGCCCTTAGCTCAGCGGTAGAGCAGCGGACTTTTAATCCGTTGGTCGATGGTTCGATCCCATCACGGCCCATTTCCTCGCCTCTTTCGCTTCGTTCCGTCCTTGGCGCGTTCGCCCGTTCGCCATCCATGGCCCTCATCTGCGCGAGGTCGCGCAGATTCGAGCTCACGCTGCGCAGCAGATGCCGTTGAAGACATCTGCTAAGCGCGCAGCGTCCGACCCATGACGGCCTACCTCCCTGCGCGGTTCTCCGCCAGCGCATCCACAGCGCTTTCCGTCTTTCACCCGCTCTTCACCGGGAGTTTGGGATTGGCTGTCATGAAGATCGTTCGCAGAACTTCTCATGGCAACGGCACCAAGCTGGAAACGCGAAGGCGACAGGCACATCGCGCTGTCGGGTTCCTGGAGCCTGCTGGTGGACAAGCAGCGCCGCCGCCGGCTGCTGCGCGACTTGCGGCAACTGAAAACTCCGCACAGCTACCGCTGGGACCTGCGCAGAGTCGACGCGATGGACAGCACGGGAGCGCTGGTGTTGTGGAAAGCGTGGCAGGGCCGCTTGCCCGAGCATCTGGATTGCCGCGAGGATCAGCGGCACCTATTCGAGCGGATTGCGGAAGCGCCGCCGCTGCGCGATTCGGAGGGCGGCGAACCGGCGAGCTGGCTGGTGCGGCTCGGCGCCGGCGTGATGTCGGTGCTGCAAAACTTCTCGGGCATTTTCCTGCTGTTGGGACAAGTGCTCGTGGATGCGGCGTACTGCGTTGCACATCCGCGCGTGACGCCGTGGAAGGAAATTTCCGCGAATGTTTATCGCATCGGCGTTACTTCGATGTTGCTGCTGGGCTGCATCGGATTCCTGATCGGCGCGGTGATGACCATCCAGGTCGGGCTGGTGCTGCAAACGTTCCATGCCTCGCAGATGGTGATCGGCATGATGAGCACGGCCGTGCCGCGCGAGCTGGGCCCGATCGTGGTCGGACTGCTGATGGCCGGCCGCACGGGTTCCGCGATCACGGCGAGCATCGGGGCCATGCACATCACCGAGGAATACGAGGCGCTGCGCGCGTTCGGTTCCTCGCCCAGCCTGCGGCTGGCGCTGCCGCGCATGATCGGCGCCGGCATCAGCATGGCGCTGCTGGTGATCTGGACCGACATCGTCACGATGATCGGCAGCGCCGTGAGCGCGCCGCCGGTGCTGCACGTCGATTACCGCCTGTTCCTGCAGCAGGCGATGCATCAGGTGCAGATCGTCAATTTCTGGATCGGTCTCGGCAAAGGCCTGCTGTTCGGCGTCGTGATCGCGCTGGTCGGGTGTTATTTCGGCATGACTTCGCCGCCCGATACGGACGGCATGAGCCGCAACACCACGCTGTCGGTCGTCACCAGCCTGACCTTGATCCTGCTGATCGACGCTTCGCTGGGCGCCGCGCTGACCCACGTCGGTTTGTTCTGACGATGACCACGCAATCGGAACAACCGGTGATCAGCGTCGAGAACCTGCACAAGCGCTTCGGCCGTCAGCGCGTGCACAACGGCATCGATCTGCAAGTGCGGCGCGGCGAATTCCTGTCGGTGATCGGCACGTCGGGTTCGGGCAAATCCACGCTGCTGCACCAAGTGATCGGCCTGGTGAAACCGGATGCGGGTTCGATCCGCGTGCTGGGCAACACGCTGCACGAACTGGACGGCGAGGCCGCACGCCTGCTGCGCCGGCGCTGGGGCGTGTTGTTTCAGCGTGGCGCGCTGTTCAGCGCCTTCAACGTGTTCGACAACATCGCCTTCCCGATGCGCGAGTTGCGCAAGGAAGGCTGGACGATCGCGGAAGAAATGGTGCGCGACAGCGTGGCGTTGAAGCTGCACATGGTGGGTTTGGGTCCCGACGACGCCCGGAAGCGCCCCGCGCAACTGTCCGGGGGCATGCTGAAGCGCGCGGCGCTGGCGCGCGCGCTGATGCTGGAAGCGGAACTGTTGTTTCTGGACGAACCGACCACGGGGCTCGATCCGGCCTCTTCATCCGAATTCGACGCGCTGCTCGGTTCGCTGCACAAGGAGCTGAATCTCACGGTGATGATGGTGACGCACGACCTCTACAGCATGGCCGCACTGAGCGACCGCATCGCCGTGCTCGACGAGGGCCGGCTGATCGCAGTGGGAACGCTGGAGGAAGTGGCCGGTTTCGATCATCCCTTCGTGCAGGATTTCTTCCGTTCACGCCGCGGCGAGAAGGAATTGCGCAGACTTTCCCGCTACGAGACCCGTTGACATGGAAAACCGCGCGCACGCCATCATCGCCGTCTGTTTCCTGGTCGTGTTCACAGCGGCCGGCGTGCTGATTTTCTTCTGGCTTTCCTCGGGCCCGGGCGAGCCGCTGGCCTATCGCATCGTCACGTCCGAATCGGTGGACGGACTCGCGCCTCAGACGCAGGTGCAGTTCAAGGGACTGGAAGTCGGCCACGTCACCGACGTGCATTTCGATCCGCGCGACCGCTCGCGCGTCGTCGTGGATTTCCACGTCCGGCGCAACACCTATATCACGCATGCGACTTATGCGGTCGTGAGCATGCAGGGATTGACCGGCGGCAAGACGCTGGACCTGCAACTCGGCGAAGGCAGCAAT
>DATFCO010000123.1:0-10614 GCA_035253005.1 Rhodanobacteraceae bacterium | reverse complement strand
CTGATCAAGTTCAACGCGGCGCTGATGTCGATTGCCTTGGTGCCGCACACCTATCCCATCCAGCCGGAAGCATGGGCGGCGCAAGCCGCGGTGCATCTGAGTGCGGTGGAATTGGTGCTGGCATTCCTGGGCGTGCTGATCGGCGCGGTGTCGTTCACCGGTTCGCTGATCGCGTTTGCGAAATTGCAGGGTTGGATGGATCGGCGCTTCGTGTTTCCGCTGCAGCGTTTCGTCAATCTGGCGATCTTCCTTGGAGCGATCGTCTGCGCCGTGCTGGCGCTGGTTGCCGGCATCGAAGACCATGCATTCGCATGGGCCCTGCTGATCGCCTTCATCGTGCTGGCGCTGGTGTTCGGCATCGCGATGACGCTGCCGATCGGCGGCGCCGACATGCCGGTGGTGATCTCGATGTACAACGCCTTCACCGGCCTGGCGGTCGCGTTCGAAGGTTTCGTGTTGCAGAACGAGGCGATGATCATCGCCGGAATGGTGGTGGGTGCGGCGGGCACGCTGCTGACGCAGTTGATGGCCAAGGCCATGAACCGCTCGCTCGCGAACGTGCTGTTCGGCAATTTTGGTGGCGGTGGCGGCGAAGCGCAGGAGATCGGCGGCTCGCTGAAACCGATCGACGCGGCGGACGCCGCGGTCATGATGGCCTACGCCGAACGCGTGGCGATCGTGCCAGGTTACGGCATGGCGGTGGCGCAGGCGCAGCACAAGATCTGGGAATTCGCCAAGCTCCTGATCGATCGCGGCGTGAAAGTGAAATTCGCGATCCATCCGGTCGCAGGACGCATGCCGGGCCACATGAACGTGCTGCTTGCGGAAGCCGGCGTGCCTTACGACCTGATCGCCGACATGGACGACATCAATCCGGAATTCCCCAACACCGATGTCGCGCTGGTGATCGGCGCCAACGATGTGGTGAATCCGGTCGCGAAAACCGATCCGAATTCTCCGATCTACGGCATGCCGATTCTGGATGTGGCCGCATGCAAGAACGTGATCGTGATCAAGCGCGGCAAGGGCAAGGGTTTCGCCGGCATCGAGAACGCGCTGTTCTACGCCGACAACACGCGCATGTTGTATGGCGACGGTCAGGCCGCGGCGAACGAGTTGATCCAGGGGCTCAAGACGCTGGATGCCTGATCAAGGTGTCCGATCGATAGCTCGCCGGCGCGCCGTGTAGGCCGCAATGATCGCGGCGGCCGTATAGACGATGATGCTCAACGGCGACAAGGCCAATTCCGCCACCTGCAGCGTGAACGAGGCGCCACCCAAGCGCCAGGCTTCCGAAAACGACGCGCCGGTCACTGCGCTGATGCGTGCGATCGCATCCAGACATTCCGCATAGGCACCGGCCAGCAGCACGGCGATCGCCACGAACAACGGCGCGAGGGAGATGCGCAAACTGCCGCTGGCGCGCAGCACCCACGCCAGCACCGGTCCGCCCGGCAGCATCGGCCAGCAGGGCGAAATGTGCCCGAACAGTGAAACCAGACCGATCACCGCACCCAGCGCCAGCGCGCAGACCACGATCGCGAACAGCGAAAGCACGATATGCATCGCGCGCGCGGCCGCGGTGATGCGGAGGCCGGATTTATTCGAATCATCGGTCATCGGGTGTCCGGTGCGGCGCGACGCGCGATAATAGCGGGGTCTGTCAACGCTACACTAAAGATGAGTGGATTCAGTCCCAGCAGCGAACCTTTCACGCTCTCGCGCGATTGTCCGGCGATTCTGGTGCCGCAGGGCGACGACGTCGTGCTGCCTGCAGGACAAGTCGGTTACATCACGCAAGCGCTGGGGGGCAGTTTCACCGTCTACGTTGAAGGCAATCTGTTCCGCATAGCCGGAAAAGAGGCCGATGCGCTCGGCAAACAGCCGCCCGCGCCGCTGGAGTTGCCGGAGAATGCCGGCGATGACGATGTCGCGCGCGCGGTGTGGCAACAGTTGCGCACCTGCTTCGATCCGGAGATCCCGGTCAATGTGGTCGATCTCGGTCTGGTATACGACGTCAGCCTCGAACACCGGCCCGACAATCAGCGCGCGGTGTACGTCAAGATGACGCTGACCGCGCCCGGCTGCGGCATGGGCGACATCCTCGTCGACGACGTGCGCAGCAAGCTGGAGATGATCCCGACGATCGAGGAAGCGGATGTCGATCTGGTGTTCGATCCGCCGTGGAACCATTCGATGATGTCGGATGCGGCCAAACTGGAAACCGGCATGTTGTAACCCCACCGTCGAGGCAATCCATACTCGCTCGTCGCGACATTGCGTCGGCAATGTGTATGATTTTTCTTGCTGGCGTTTTCGGGGGAATCCATGCGTTTCCGTTTCTACGCACTGTTCGGAATCGTGTTCCTGTTTTGCTTGGCCGTCGATCTGCTGACGTTCGGCGGGCTGGCGCGCGAGCCGGGAACCGGCACGGCGATCGCGCAGTCCGCCCGCGCCGAAGCACCGCTGATGCACACCTACATTGTGCTCGGAGGACCGATTGCGGCTTCGATTCCCGTCTTGAACACCGTCGGGCAGAGCATCGCGGATGCCGCGTTCGGCGATGCGTACTCGCAAATCCAGACCACACCCGACGCTGCGGTGGATCTGTTGTTTTCCGCCTCGATCGGGCCGCTGCGCGTGCTGCTGACGCTGTGCTATTGGGGTGCGCCGATTCTGCTCGTGCTGACGATCCTCGCCTGGATCTTTCGCACGCGCCGCACACATCTCATCAAGTCGGCGCGGCGCTGATCTTCCATACCTCACCGAAGGGTTGCATTTCTGAAATCAGGAATCACGGAAGAATTCTGTGTGGTGCGTCGCAGCGTGCGCAAAGTTTTCTACGCTGCTAAGTTGCCGCGACTTTCCGGTCCGAGGACGCCGGGAGTGAACCGCGACGGGGAGCATTCGCTTCGCCCACCAAGTTGAAGTCCAGGATGCGGTGCCGAGTTCGCCTGGCAGCGGCAGGGGTGTATCGCGGAAATTTTTCAGTCGTCACGCGTCACGCGGTCGCATCGTGCGGCCGCGCGTTCCTTTCATTTGATGGAGAGTTTCGCGATGGCAAGCAAATTTCCCTTGAAGGCTCTCGTTGTTGCTTTGACTCTGGCCGTGGGTACGGTAGCCAGTGCTGCTCCCCCCGCCGCTACCGCGATGGCGCGGCCGACACGGTTGGCGCAGGGCGACGTAATCGCCGGACCGCTGGCCTTGTCGCAGCCGATGCATATCGTGGTCGGCCTGAAATTGCAGAACAAGGTCGAATTGGACGCCTATATTTCCAAACCGGGGTTCAAGCCGCTGACCGGCGCGCAGTTCGTCGCACGCTACTCACCGACGCAGGCGCAGGCACAAGCGGTCGTCAATTTCCTGAAAGCTTCGGGTTTCACCAACATCAAGGTCGCGCCGAACCGCATCCTGATTTCGGCCGATGCCTCGGCGGCGAACGTGCAGCGCGCATTCAAGACCTCGCTGGTGAGCGTCAAGACGCATGATGGACGCATGGCCTACGCCAACACGCAGCCTGCGACGGTTCCGGCTTCGTTGCAGCCCTTCGTCAACGGCGTGGTCGGTTTGCAGAACGTGCATATTCCGCACTTGATGTACCGCGAATACCAAGGCGGCAGCACAAATGCGATCACGGGCCACGATCCTGCCGATTTCCCGTCTATCTATAGTGCGGACAGCCTGCCGGTCCCGAGCGGCATCAACATCGGAATCCTGGCCGAGGGCAATCTGACCCAGACGATGAATTCGCTCAACACGTTCACCACGCAACACGGCTATCCGGCCGTGACCACCCACGTGGTCGGCAACCCCAACAGCGACACCTCCGGCACCCTGGAATGGGAACTGGACAGCCAGACCATCGTCGGCGCGGCCGGCGGCCAGGTCGGTTCGCTGACGTTCTACATGATGCCGAACATCAGTTCGGATACGGCGGTTGCCGAAGGCATCAACCTCGCGGTCACCGACAACACTACAACCATCGTCAACGGTTCGCTCGGCGTGAGTGAAATCGATGCGCAGAACGACGGCGGATTCGCGGCGACCGATGCGGTTTTGCAGCAGGGCATCGCGCAGGGTCAATCCTTCTCGTTCTCTACCGGCGACGATGGTGCAAGCAAGTGTTTCCACACGGGCCGGGGCGACAACGGTCCATGCTGGCCGGCGGTTTCCCAATACGTGGTTGGGGTGGGCGGCACCACGCTGGACGCCTCCACGGGCTCGGGTGCAACATGGAACAGCGAGACGGTCTGGTCAGGCACCGGCGGCCAAGAGAGCACGATCGAGCCGAAGCCGAGCTGGCAGACGCTGTGGAGCGGTTCGCATCGCGCCACTCCCGATATCGCATTCGACGCCAATCCCAGTTCGGGCGCGAAGATCGTCGACGGCAATCAAATCACGCAGGTCGGTGGTACCAGCCTGTCCTCGCCGATGTTCGTGGGCTTCTGGTCGCGCGTGATGGCAGGGAAGGGCAATTTGGGCTTCCCGGCTCCGTTGCTCTATCCGCTTTCCGCATCCGACTTCCACGACATTACCGTCGGCAGCAACGGCAATGCGGCGGGCCCGGGCTTCGACCTCCCCAGCGGCCGCGGCAGCGTGATCTGGAGTGCGGCTTATAGTGAACTCAGCGGTGGCGGCAACCAGCCACCCGTGGCGAGCTTCACGTCTCGCAGTCGCGGATTGACCGTGCAGTTCACCGACACCTCCACCGATCCCGACGGCACGATCGTTGCGCGCGTGTGGAATTTCGGCGACGGTACGAAGGGGACGAAGAACCCGCAGTTGCACAAATATGCCCAAGCAGGCACTTACACCGTGAAGTTGACGGTGAAGGACAACGATGGGGCGACCAACAGCACCAGCCACTCCATCACGGTGCCGTAGAGCATTTGCAAAGAAACATCCCGCCGGTTTTCATATGGGCGGGAATTCCTGGAGCGGCCGGTGCGAACCGGCCGCTTTTTTATTGCAAACGTCCTGGTTTGTCGTCCCAAGACTGGAGTTCGCAATCAATTTGTCTCCGCTCTCAAACGATGGAACAAGGCGGGCCGTCATTGGCCGAACTCATGATTTCTGCGAACGTCCATGTTCGCTGTTCTGAGTCAGGCATTCCCAGATGGACCGCATCCGTCACTCAGGTCAGCAGCTAAGGTGGCCATCCATGAGCACATTTTCAAAGTACAGCACGCGTCGAACAAACTTGTAGGGATTGCCTGCAATCTCAGTCATCATTCGCGTACACACAGACGTACGCGCGCGAACTGAAAACGGTTACATCGTTGTACGATGCGGGCTGTGCAGCAAGTCATACATCGCGATCATGACCGCATGCACTTGACTTTGGTGCGTCGCAGCGTGCGACGCCAAAATTCTGATGCTAGGTTGATGAAGCTGTCGGTGTGAGGGCGCCGGCGGCGACCGCGACGCGGCGTGCGCTCGCAAAGTTGCTTCCAATTGCCGCCGCTTGCACACAACACACGGGACTCGGTGCCACGTTTGCCGGGCGGGGAAAGTGCATTCGCGGGAAATCTTGCAGTCGTCACGCGACCGCATCGCGCGGCCGCGGGGGTTTTTCAACCTGTTCTTCCAACCTGAGGGAGAGTTAGTGATGGCAAGGAATTTTCGTTTGAAAGCTCTCGTAGTGGCTTTGAGTGTGGCGGCGGGTGCGGCGGCGAATGCCGCGACCGCGGTGAGCCCCGCAATCGCCCGCCCGACCGTGCTGCGCCAAGGCGACTTCGTCGCCGGACCGATGGCGATCTCCAGTCCGATGCATATCGTGATGGGCCTGAAGTTGCGCAACAAGGCGGAACTGGATGCGCTGGTTTCCCGGCGCGGGTTCAAGCCGCTCACCAGCGCGCAATTCGCGGCCCGTTATTCGCCCACGCAGGCACAGGCGCAGGCAGTGGCGAATTTTCTGAAACAATCGGGTTTCACCAACGTCGAGATCGCGCCGAACCGTTTGCTGGTTTCCGGTGACGCAACGGCCGGTACGGTACAACGCGCGTTCCAGACTTCGCTGGTCAGCGTCCGCACGCATGACGGACGCGTGGCGTACGCCAACTCCAGCAATGCCGTCGTACCGGCCTCCCTGCAGTCCATCGTGAGTTCGGTACTCGGTCTGCAGACGGTGCACATCGCGCATACCAATCACATCGTGGTACAGCCGAACGGGAGCGTGCACCCGTTGGCCGGCTCCGAAACCGGGCACAACCCGACGCAGTTCCCGGCGATCTACGGCGCGGGCAGCACGGCCACTGGTTCCACCGTTCCGGTCGGCGTGATCACCGAAGGCAGCATGACTAACGTGCAGAGCGACTTCTCGAAGTTCCTCTCGCAGAACGGCTACGGCAGCATCCCACTGAACATCGTCAAGGTGAACGGCGGCGGCAGCGACACCAGCGGCGATGGCGAATGGGATCTGGACACCCAGGACATCGTCGGCATCAGCGGCGGCGTGAAGTCGATCTATCTGTATGACACGGCTTCGCTGTCGGACGCCGATCTCACCGCCGACTTCAACAAGGTGGTGAGCGACAACCTGGTCAAAGTGATCAACGTTTCGATTGGCGGTTGCGAAACCGACGCCGAAGTCAGCGGCGCGGCGGAGGACGACAGCATATTCGAGCAGGCCGATGCACAAGGCCAGACGTTCTCGATCTCGACCGGCGACTCCGGCGCGGACGAATGCGGCACCGGCGGCACCACGCCTTCGTGGCCGGCGAATTCGCAGTACGTCGTGGCGGTCAGCGGTACCGGGCTGTTCACCACCGGCACCACCTGGAACAACGAAGTGGTGTGGAACGAACTTTCCAAGGGCGAAGGCGCAACCGGCGGCAGCCCCAGCAAATACGAAGCGCAGCCGAGCTGGCAGAACGGCGTGGGCCAGAACGCCGGTAACACGCACCGCGGCCTGGGCGACATCGCCTTCGACGGCGACCCGGAATCCGGAGCGATCGTGATCGTCGATGGAAGCAACGAGCAGATCGGCGGCACCAGCCTCTCTTCGCCGCTGTTCGTGGGCGTGTGGGCCCGCGCGTTGGCGACCAAATCCTCCCTGGGATTTGCCGCACCGCTGATCTATTCGGATGCGGCGAGCAATTATTCGGCGGACTTCCACGACGTCACGTCCGGCAACAATTCAGGTGAGACGGCGGCGGCAGGCTGGGATTACCCGACAGGTTTCGGCAGCGTCAACATCGCCAACTTCGTTTCGCATGTCACTGGCGGCGGTGGCGGCGGCACCGGCGGCACGCCGTCGGCGAACTTCAGCTTCACCACAAGCGGCCTGACCGCGAACTTCACCGACACCTCCACCGATTCGGGCGGCACGATCGGTTCATGGTCGTGGACCTTCGGCGATGGCGGCACCTCCACGTCGCAGAATCCGACCCACACCTATGCGGCGGCCGGTACGTACAGCGTGACCGAAACCGTGACCGACAGCCAGGACGGTAAGCAGAGTTCGAAGACCGAACAGGTGACGGTGTCCAGCGGTGGCGGCGGCGGTTCGCAGTTGCTCGGAAACCCGGGTTTCGAAACCGGCTCGGCCGCACCGTGGACGATGAGCAGCGGCACCTTGTGCGACAGCTCGTGCGGTGAATCGCCGCACAGCGGTACGTACTACGCATACCTGGATGGCTACGGCACGACCCACACCGACAACGTGTCGCAGACGGTCACCATTCCAGCCGGCAAGACGTCGGCGACGCTGACGTACTACCTGCACATCGACACGGCCGAGACGACCAAGAGCACGGCGTACGATCACCTGTACGTGCGCGTGTACAACACCTCGGGCAAACTGCTGAAGACGCTGGCGACGTACTCGAATCTCAACGCCAACAGCGGCTACACGCAGCACAGCAACAGCATGTCCGCCTATATCGGACAAACCGTGGTGGTGAAGTTCACGGGCACCGAGGACTCTTCGCTGCAAACCTCGTTCGTGATCGACGATACGGCGTTGAACGTGCAGTGATGAGTGCAGCCACGGATGGCTGCTTTTGATCTTTGCGATCAGGGATGATCGCTAAAAGCAAGTCTCGCTCTACGCGAGCGTATGGAACGCGGCGACGCAATGTCGCCGCGTTTGTTTTTTGTAATTGCAAATTTTCGTTGCCTGGTGAAGTGCGTCTTGATAACTTCGCTTGATCGTACTCGGGGAGGGTTCGATCAGTCAGAGCGATGAAGATGCAGGCGGCTGGGACGACTTGCTCCCTGCCAGCGCGCCCGCTTGAACGGCTTGAAGTGCAGCAAGGAACACCGCCTCGGTTCGCGCGCGGTGGTGTGCATTCCCATTCAACGCAGAGGATCACTCATGTTGACGCTTCGCAATTTGCGCAAAACGGCCCTCGTGCTCGCGGTAACCGGCACGCTGGGAGTCATGGGCGCGGCGCTGGCCGCATCTTCCGGCACAACCCTCGCGACGATCAGTCGCGGTACCCAACTGGTGAACGGCGATGCTGTAAGCGGCGCGTTGTCGCTGTCGCACCCGGTCCATGTGACCATTGCCTTGAAGCTGCGCAATCCGGATCAGTTGCGCGCATTCAATGCGAAACCCCACGCGCCGATGAGCAGGGCGCAACTCTCCGCCAATCATCTGCCGACGAGCGCGCAGGCGCAGGCGGTCGCGAACTTCCTGAAGAACGCCGGTTTCACCAACGTCAGCGTCTCGAGGAATCGCATGCTGGTGAGCGCCGACGGCAACGCAGCGATAGCGGCGCATGCGTTCAACACCTCGCTGGCGCAGGTGCGCACGCGCGACGGCCGCGTCGCTTTCGCCAATACCAGCGACATCAGGATTCCGGCAGGCTTGCGCGACAGCGTGCAGGCGGTGCTCGGCTTGCAGGAAGTGCATCAGGCGCACATCAACGTGGTGCAGGCCCAAGGCGGCACCAATGCCGTCACGGGCCACAATCCGCTGGACTTCCCGATCATCTACGGCGCGTCCGGTTTGAATCCGGCCACGGACATGAATGTGGCGGTGTGGGGCTGGGGCAGCATGGCGCCGACGTTGAGCGATCTGGCGCGTTACGAATCGGACAACAGTCTTCCTTCGACCAGCACCCACGTCGTGTGCTCTCTGGCGAACGGTTCGGTCATCACAAACGATCCGACCTGCCAGACCACGGACCAAGGATCGATCGAATGGGATCTGGACAGCCAGGATATCGTCGCGATGACCGGCGGCGTCAACAGCCTGACCTTCTACGCTGCGCCCAGCGGCAACAACGGGCAGATCACCACGTCGTTGAACGTCATCGTCGATCCGCCGTCCGGTATTCCGCTGGCTTCCGTGATCAACGCATCTTTCGGTGAATGCGAACGTTTCGAAGACAGCGGTCAGGGCGGCGACGGTTCGGCGCAGGCCGACGACGCGCTGTTCCAGATCGGGCAGGCGCAAGGTCAGACGTTCTCGGTTTCCACCGGCGACAGCGGCTACAACAATTGCGGCGACAAGCCGGCCAAGAATTCGGCCAGTTATCCAGCCAGTTCTCCGTACGTGATCGCGGTGGCGGGCACGACGCTCAACACCACCGGAACCACCTACGGCAGCGAAACGGTGTGGCGGAGTTCCGGTGGCAGTCCGAGTTCGTTCGAATCGGCGCCGTCCTGGCAAGTGCCGAAACAGCGCGGCACCTACAAGGGCTCGCGTGGTCCCGATGTGGCCTTCGACGGCGACCCCAACAGTGGCGCGATCGTCTATGTATCGGCTTATGGCGGATACGTGCAGGTCGGCGGCACCAGCCTGTCGGCGCCGCTGTTCGCGGGTTCGTGGGCGCGTTTGATTTCCAACGGCGCGGTGAGTGCGACGACGCCGGCGGGGCAGCAGTTGTATGCGGCGCCCTACGGAAACTTCCATGACGTCAAGTCCGGCAACAATGGAGGCTTCAAGGCGTTGCCCGGCTGGGATTGGGCTTCCGGCCGCGGCAGTCTGGATGTCAGCAAATTCTGAGCATCGCGCATGCGAGCATGGCAAACCCGGCCGGTAACGGCCGGGTTTTTTTGTATGCAAACGTCCTTGCTTGCTGTTCTAAATAGGGAGTCTGCCGGTTGCCACGCCTCGTCCTTTAGGCGAACGAGCAAGGCGGCCATCCGTGGCCGCACTCTCAAAGTGAAGCACGCTTCGAAGCGCCACCTACATACGTCCGCGCATGTGTGCGATTGCAGCATCAATTCTGATTGACCACCCGGTATGCGCTTGCTACCGTCGCAGGATCGCGTCTGGGGAGGGGTCGTTTCTGTCAAAGCGATAAAGATGTGGGCGGCTCCGGACTGACTAGCCTCCCTGCCGGCGCGCCTGTGCATTGCAAGGATCATCGTCGCGGCTCGCGCGCGCCGATGCACGTTCACTCGACCATGAGGGAATACCCATGTTGATGCTACACAACCTGCGCAAGACGGCGCTCGTGCTGGCTGTCACCGGAGCGATCGGCGTGGCCGGTGCGGCTCAGGCCGCGTCCAGCAACACCCTGGCAACGGTGAGCCGCGGCACCCAACTGCTCCACGGCGATTCGATCAGCGGCGCGTTGTCGCTGTCGCATCCGATCCATGTGACCGTCGCGCTGAAGCTGCGCAATCCGGATCAGTTGCACGCTTACAACGCCAAACCGC
>DATFCO010000122.1:0-15931 GCA_035253005.1 Rhodanobacteraceae bacterium | reverse complement strand
ATCTTCGAGAACTTCCCGTTGAGGATTTCGATCAGCTCATTGGCGGTATGTTTGCGTTCACTCCAGTCCTTCAGGTGCACGAAGGCCATGCCGACGTTGTCGCCATTGCCGAGGAAACTGAAACCGCCGACGGTGAAGGCGTTGGCTACATCGGGGTCGCCGACCACGATCCTTTCCACCTGATTGACCACCGCGCTGGTGCGATTCATCGTCGCGCCCGGCGGCAACTGCACCGTAACGAAGACTTCGCCCTGATCCTCTTCCGGCACGAAACTGGACGGCAGCCGCCACAACAGCAGCAATGCGATCAGCACCGCGACGAAATAGCCCAGCATCCAGCGCGGCGTGTGATGGATCGCCTTGCCCAAGCGCGCGAGATAGGCGCCCGCCATGCGCTCGTAGCCGTTGTTGAACGCGCGCAGAAAACGATTGGTGTGTTCGTGTTCCGGACGCAGCAGGCTCGCGCACAGCGCTGGCGTGAACGACAGCGCCATCAGCGCGGACAATGCCATCGACACGGCGATCGTGATCGCGAACTGGCGATAGATCGCGCCGACGCTGCCGGGCATCAGCGCCGCGGGAATGAACACCGATGCCAGCACCGTGGTCACGGCGATCACCGCGCTGGTGATCTGGACCATGCCCTTGCGCGTGGCTTCCTTCGGTGGCAGACCTTCCTCGCGCATCAGGCGCTCGACGTTCTCCACCACCACGATCGCGTCGTCCACCACGATGCCGATCGCCAGCACCAGGCCGAACAGGCTCAGCACATTGATCGAGAAACCGAACGCGTACATGCCGACGAAGGCGCCGGTCAATGCGACCGGAACGACCAGGGTGGGAATCAGCGTGGCACGCAGGTTCTGCAGGAACAGCAGCATCACGATGAAGACCAGCACGATCGCTTCGCCCAGCGTCTTCACCACTTCGATGATCGACACCTTGACGAAGCCGGTGGTGTCCACCGGGATCGACCAGACCACGCCCGGCGGAAAGTTCTTCGCGAGCTGATCCATCTTTGCGCTGACGGCTTTCGCCACGGTCAGGGCATTCGCACCCGGCAACAGCGAAACGCCGAACGCGGCGACCGGCTTGCCGTCCAGCCGCGAGAAATTGCCGTAGGAATAGGAGCCCAGCTCCACACGCGCGACATCGCCCAGCCTAACCACGCTGCCATCCGGATTGGCGCGCAGGATGATGTTGCGGAATTGCTCCGGCGTGCTGAAGCTCGACTCGGCCGAGACGGTCGCGGTGATGCCCTGGCCCGGAACGGTCGGTTGCGCGCCGATCGAACCGGCTGAGAACATCACGTTCTGCGCGCGCACCGCGTTCAGCGCATCGGTGGCGGTGAGTTTGTAGCCCTGCAGCTTCAGCGGATCCAGCCAGATCCGCATCGCGAATTCGGAACCGAACTGGTTGACCGAACCGACGCCTTCCACGCGCGAAATCGGATCGATCAGTTGCGAGGCGATCAGGTTGTTGAGCGCCATCGTGTTCATGCTGCCATCTTTCGATTGCAGCGCGATGATCTCGAGGAAGCCCGTACCGGACTTGCGCACGGTGACGCCGAGGTTGTTCACCGCCGCGGGCAGGCGCGGCGTGGCGGCGTTCACGGCGTTCTGCGTCTGCACGGCCGCGGTATCGAGATCGGTGCCGTTGGTGAAATACAGCGTGAGGTTGGCGGAGCCCGTGGAACTCGACGACGAAGTGAAATAGAGCAGATTGTCGATGCCGGAAAGATTCTGCTCGATCACCTGCGTGACCGTGCTCTGGATTACCTGCGCATTCGCACCCGGATAATTGGCGCGCACCTGCACGCTGGGCGGCGCTATCTGCGGATAGGCTTCGATCGCCAGATTGAAGATCGCGATCGAACCGCCGAGCGTGATCAGGATGGCGATCACCCAGGCGAAGACCGGACGGTCGATGAAGAATTGCGGCATGAGGCTTCGGCGGCGTCGTCAGGGAGCTAGCAGGATTTCTGGGTGCAATTGGAAGAAGGGATTGGGGGCGGGTAGTGGGGGCGCAAAAATCGAACTCTGACGTAAATCGGAAATTCGCGATTCATTTGCGGCATCTGATTCGCGACGGACTTCATGCGGAGCGCCCCCGCTACTCATCCCTCGCTCCTGCTTCCGCCACCGGCTGCACCTTCGCGCCCGCCTGTGCCTTCTGCACGCCGGAAACGATCACGCGGTCGCCTTCGTTCAAGCCGCTTTCGACCACCCATTGCGAACCGCGCTGGCCGTCCAGCGTGATCCGCCTACTGTGCACGACATCGTTCGCATCGACGGTGAGCAGGTAGGCGCCGTTTTCGTCGCGTTGCACCGCCGCTTGCGGTACTTCGATGGCGTGATGGCGCAGACCCAGCGTCAAACGCAATTTCACGAACATACCGGGCAACAGTGCGCGGTCGGGATTGGGCACGATCGCGCGCAACGACACCGCGCCGGTTTGCGGATCTACCGCGAGATCGGCGAAGTTCAGCGTGCCGGTATGCGGATACACGCTGCCGTCAGGCAGCACCACCTGCGCGCGCGCCTGATCCGGCGCGGCCAGTTGCAGGTCGCCGGATTTCTGCGCGCGCCGCAGATTCTCGACTTCAGCCATCGGCTGACTGAATTCGACGTAGATCGGATCGATCTGCTGGATAGTGGTCAGCGGATTGGTGTCGGTCGGCGAAACCAGCGCGCCTTCGGTGACATTGGCCATGCCGGCGCGGCCGGCGATCGGTGCGGTGATCGTCGCGTAGCCGAGATTGATGCGCGCGTTCTCGACGTTCGCTTGCGCGGCTTTCGCAGCGGCGCGCGCGCTGTCGGCGGCGGCGATCGCGTCATCCAGATCCTGCTTGGCGATCACGCCGCGCGCGGCGAGTTCGCGCATGCGTTTGGCTTTCACTTCGTCGTCGCGCGCGCCCGCTTCGGCCTGCGCATACAAACCCTGTTGCGAACGCAACGTCGCCTGCAGCGGCGCGGGATCGATGCGAAACAGCACGTCGCCGGCCTTGACGTCGGTGCCTTCGGTGTAGACGCGCTTCAACACGATACCGGTGACGCGTGCGCGCACCTGCGCGATGCGCGTGGCTGCCAGCCGTCCGACGAAGTCACGCACCAACGGCACGCTTTGCGCCCGCGCGGTCACCACGCCGACTTGCGGCGGTGGGGGCGGAGCTTGTTCGGGTTGGCCGCAAGCGGCGAGCGCCAGCACCAGCAGCAGCGGGCAGGCGTTGCGCAACGGGTGTGGCGGCATCGGGAGTTTCTCAACCGGACAGACTGGTAATTATCGACGATCCGGGCTCGCCGCGTCCGTAGGCCAAGGGTCATGCGTAAAGAAGGGTAAAGCGGGTGAGACGTGAAGCGTGAGACGTAAGACGTGAGACGTAAGACGTAAGGTGTGAGGTGGCGGTGTGAGACACGAGAGTCTGCGGGCTTTTCGTCTCACGTCTGAGCGAGCGCAGTGAGCGGCCGTCTTACGTCTCACCTGGCGCAGCGAGCGGCCGTCTCTCACATCTAACGGCTTCACGCCATTTCATGCGCCACCACGCGGTCGCGTCCTTCGCGCTTGGCGCGATACAGCGCTTGGTCGGCGACGCGTTTCAATTCCTCCGGCGTGCCGCCGTCGTTGGGATAGAGCGCGAGCCCGATCGACACCGACGGAGCCGGCAGCCGCTGGCCGCGGTGGCGCAATTCCAGTTGCGAGGTCGCGGTGCGGATCGCTTCGGCGCGCTCGCGCGCGTGTCGTGCATCGATGTCCACCAGCACTACGGTGAATTCCTCGCCGCCGTAGCGACAAGGGATATCCTCGCCGCGGCAGAGCTGATTCAGGGCCGTACCGAATTGCGCCAGCAGGGCATCGCCGGCGTCGTGGCCGTGCCGGTCGTTGTAGCGCTTGAAGTGATCGAGATCGAGCATCAGCAGCGCGAGTTGCGTCTTGCGCCGTTCCGCGCGCGCCAGTTCGCGCGGCAGGGAAGCTTCGAGATAGCGGCGGTTGAACAATCCGGTGAGCGGATCGCGGATGGATTGTTCGCGCAAGGATTGCTGCAGGCGCAGGTTGGTGATCGCCAGCGCGAGCTGGTCGCTGGTCGTCAGCAGCAGTTCGCGCGAACCCGAATCCGGCGCTGTGTCCGAAACCAGGCTCAACACACCCAGCACCTGCCCCTGTACCGACAGCGGCAGGCATAGCGTGTGTCCGGCGGTAACGCCGGCGTGTATCAGATGCGGACACGTCGGCGCGGCGATCTCGCCGAATCCCGGATGCGGCTGGCTGCGGCGCAGCGCCCAGCAATCATCCGGCGCGAACACCGCTCCGGCGAGATCGGCGCCGCGCGGCCCCCAGCTCATGCGGCCCTCGACCATGTTGTGCGAGGGATTGATCAGCGCGAGGCAGCCGGACATGGACGGCAGCAGCGGCGGCAAACCGCGCTCGACTACCGCAATGGCCTCATCCGGCTCGCGGCAGCTTTGCAGCATTTCGCCCAGTTGCGACAGCCGCTGCATGTTGCCGGCGAGTTGCTGTGCGTCCTCCAGCGCCTTGCGCAGTTTCCACGCACCTTCCTCCAGTGTGCGTTCCGTGCGCAGGCGCTGACGGTGCTCGGACGTGATGGTGAAGAATGCGCGCAGCATCAGCGCCAGCACCGTCAGCGTGGCAATGGTCGCGGCGGCGCCGACATACGTGCCGCTGCGATCGCGTTCCTGCTGTCGAATCGCCAGCAGCCGTGTTTCTTCGGCGAGCATCGCATCGGTCAGATCGTGGATCGGATGATTCGGCCGGCTGATCAATGCCAGCACCTCTGCATGTGCGACCGCCGGGCCGCGTGCGTGGTAGTCGTTGATGATGGTTTCATAATCCTTGCGGCGGGCCGCAATCAGCGCACGCAGGTGCGCTATATTGGACATCTGCGTGGGGTTGTCCGAGATCATTTCGGCAAGCGCTTGCAGATCGCGCTCGGTATCTGCGACGGCGCGGTAGTAGCTGATGGCCGAATCGTCGTCGCCGGTCCAGCCGTAGCTGCGCGCTTCCGCTTCGGCCAGGCGCAGATCGCTCAGCACCATCACGATGCGCTCGCGCACCTGATACGAGTGCACCGTCCATTCCTGATAGCTCGTGTATTCGTGGGCGCTGTAAACGCCCGCGGCCGCCAGCACCAGCACCAGTGCCGCGCCCGCGGAAAACTTCCATATCAGCGGCCGCGTGAAACGCCAATAGCGCTCACGTACCGACTCCAGCGCTGGATTCGGCAGGTGGGCGGGCGCTATCCTTGTCGTCCCCGCATCGCCCGTATTGTCAGCGATCTCCGCCATGAATGACCTTCGCGCCCCGCACGGGGCGGCCGATCTCGCCCTTGTACTCGAGCAGATACGGAGCAAATTCTCCGCCAGTTCCGTCCCGCTGGTGCAGCGGCTCGCCGAAATGTGCTGTGCGTCACTGGGTCCGGACGAGTTGGCCGAGCGTAACGCGTCCGCCTGGGGGGCACTGTTCGCCGATCTGTTCATTTTCATGCAGACGCGCGAGCCCGGCCGCACCCTGGTGCGTGCCTTCAATCCCGAGTCCGGCACGAACGGGTGGGGAGGCGCCTGCTCGGTGATACAGATCGTCACCGAAGACATGCCTTTCCTGGTGGACACGGTGAGCATGGCGATCGCCGGCGCGCGCCTGCAGGCGCATCGCCTGATCCATCCCGTGCTGTGCGTGAAGCGCGACGCGCGCGGCGAGCTGACCGCCATCGACGACGATTGTGATGATCCCCGGCGCGAGTCGGTGATGCATATCGAAGTCGATCGCGTTTCCGAAGACGAGCTGCGCGAATTGCAGCATTCGATCGAGGCTGCGTTCAACGACGTGCGCGCGGCGGTCGAGGATTGGCGCGCGATGCGTGACAGGATGCTGGAGATCGCCGAGGCCCTGCCGCAGCGGCGCATGCCGTTCAATGCGGAAGAGGTGGCCGAGGCGCAGGCCTTCCTGCGCTGGGCGGCGGATGACCACTTTACCTTTCTCGGCTATCGCGAGTACGCGGTAGTGGCCGCGGGCGGCGACGAGCTGCTGCAGGCAAAGGCCGAATCGGGGTTGGGCATCCTGCGCAGGATGGATCTGGCGGTGGCGCCGCGTTCACTGAAATCGCTGGCGGCCAGCCGTCTGCCGGTGTCGGGTTCGATGGACGCCATCATCCTGACCAAGACCAACGCGCGTGCTCGCGTGCATCGTTCGGGTTACATGGATTACATCGGCGTGCTGTGCTTCGACGACAAGGGCAAGCCGATCGGCGAGCAGCGATTCCTGGGCCTGTTCACTTCCACCGCATACATGCGCCGCCCGCAGGACGTGCCGCTGGTGCGGCAGAAGGTCGAGGCGGTGATGCAGCGTTCAGGTCTGCGCCGCGATTCGCATTCCGGCAAGGCGATGCGGCACATCCTCGAAACGTTGCCCCGGGACGAGCTGTTGCAGTCTTCCGCCGACGAGCTGTCCGCGCTGAGCAACGGCATCTTCGAACTGAAGGACCGCGCGCGTCCGCGCCTGTTCGTGCGCCGCGATGCCTACGGCCGGTTCTTTTCCTGTCTGGTGTTCATCCCGCGCGATCATTTGAGTCGCGGCATGCGCGAGAAGGTCGAGGCGATGCTGAAGGAATCACTGCGCGGCGAGCGCGTGGATTCCACCATCGAGATCGGCGAATCGCCCCTGGCGCGGCTGCACGCCGTGGTGCGCCCGCGCGCGGGCGAACATCCGGACTACGACCTCGCTGCGATGGAAGCGAAGCTCGCGCGGATCGTGCGCAACTGGCACGACGACCTGCGCGATGCGCTGACCGAGCGGGTCGGCGGCGAGCGCGGTGCGCGCCTGCTGTCGCGTTATGGCCGCGCACTCTCGGCCGGCTACATCGAGGAAGTCACGCCGCAACGCGCCGCCGAAGATGTCGAAACGCTCGCGGAATTGTCCAGTGAAAACGACATCCGCCTGCGCCTGTATCGCTCGCAAAATCGCGACGAACTGCACTTCAAGATCTTCCGCAGCGGTCCGGACATCGCGCTGTCGGAAGTCCTGCCGCTGCTGGAAAACGCGGGGCTGAAGGTGCTGACCGAGCAGGTCTACACGCTGGACGTGAAGGAAGCCGAGCTGTGCATCCAGGACGTCACGGTCCAGGCCGCCAGGCCGCTGCGCTTCGATATCGACGAGCTGCACGAGAATTTCGAATCGGCGTTCGAGGCGATCTGGCGCGGCCGCGCCGAGAACGACGGCTTCAACAAGCTGCTGCTGCACGCCAAGCTGTCATGGCGGCAGGTCGCGGTGCTGCGCGCGTATTGCAAGTACCAGCAGCAGGTCGGCACCACGTTCTCGCAGACGTACATGGAGGAAACGCTCAACGACTATCCTTTGATCGCAGGATTGCTGATCGAGCTGTTCGAGGCGCGTTTCGATCCCGCGCGGGAAAACGAGAGCAAGACGGAACAGGAAGCCGCGCGCAAACGGCTGGAACGCGAGCTCGACGTGCTGCTGCCCGAATCGGTACGCGCGAAGGAACCTGATTTCGCGCAACAGGTGAGCGCTCTGCGCACCCTGCCGCGCGAGCAGCAGATCGAAGGACTGATTGTCACCATCAAGACGCTGCTGGAGAACGTTTCCAGCTTGGACGAAGACCGCATCCTGCGCGGCTTCATGCAATTGATCCGCGCGACCCTTCGCACCAATTATTTCCAGACACGAGACGGCAAGCAGGCCGAATATCTGAGTTTCAAGTTCGATTCGCACCAGGTGCCGGATATCCCGAAGCCGGTTCCCTATCGCGAAATCTGGGTGTACGCACCGCGCGTGGAGGGCGTGCACCTGCGTTTCGGTCCCGTCGCGCGCGGCGGCCTGCGCTGGTCGGACCGCCGCGAGGACTTCCGCACCGAGGTGCTGGGCCTGGTCAAGGCGCAGATGGTGAAGAACACGGTGATCGTGCCGGTCGGTTCCAAGGGCGGCTTCTTCGTCAAGAAATCTCCTGCCTCTGGAGGAGATGCTGCGGCGAACCGCGACGCGATTCAGGCCGAAGGCATCGCCTGCTACAAGATCTTCATCAACGGCCTGCTCGACATCACGGACAACATCGTCGACGGCAAGGTAACGCATCCCGAAAACGTGGTGCGCCACGACGGCGATGATCCTTATCTGGTGGTCGCGGCCGACAAGGGTACGGCGACGTTCTCCGACATCGCCAACGGCATCGCGATCGAGCATGGTTTCTGGCTGGGTGACGCATTCGCTTCCGGCGGCTCGGCCGGTTACGACCACAAGGCCATGGGCATCACCGCCAAGGGCGCCTGGGAATCGGTGAAGCGGCACTTCCGCGCATTGAGCCGCGATTGTCAGACGCAGGATTTCACCTGCGTCGGCATCGGCGATATGTCGGGCGACGTGTTCGGCAACGGCATGCTGTTGTCGAAGCAGACGCGACTGCTGGCCGCATTCGACCACCGCCACATCTTCCTCGATCCGAATCCGGATGCGGCGTCTTCCTTCATCGAACGCGAACGCATGTTCAAGCTGCCGCGGTCGAGCTGGGACGATTACGACAAGTCGAAGATCAGCGCGGGCGGCGGCGTGTATGCGCGCTCGTTGAAATCCATTCCGGTCTCGAAGGAAGTGCGCGCGGCACTCGGTATCGCGGGCGACGTCGAACAGATGACGCCGGTCGAACTGATGCGCGCGATCCTGAAGGCGCCGGTGGACCTGCTGTTCAACGGCGGCATTGGCACCTACGTCAAGGCCACCACCGAAACCAACGCGGATGCGGGTGATCGCGCCAACAACGCCCTGCGCATCGACGGGCATGAATTGCGCTGCAAGATCGTGGGCGAGGGCGGCAACCTCGGCTTCACACAGAAAGGACGCATCGAAGCCGCGCAGCACGGCGTGCTGCTCAACACCGACTTCATCGACAACTCCGCGGGCGTGGACACCTCGGATCACGAAGTCAACATCAAGATCCTGCTGAACGATGCGGTGACGCGCGGTGCACTCAGCATGGAACAGCGCAACGCGCTGCTCGCGTCGATGACCGACGAGGTCGAGAAGCTGGTGCTGTGGGACAACTACCGGCAGAACGTGGCTTTGTCTTTAATGGAGCACATGTCGGTGAATCGCCTGGGTTCCAAGGCGCACTTCATCCGCACGCTGGAGGCGCACGGGCAGCTGGACCGCCAGATCGAATCGCTGCCTTCTGAGGCGGAACTGGCCGAGCGCAAGGCGCGTCATCTCGGCCTGACGCGGCCGGAGCTGTGCATCCTGCTCTCCTACGCCAAAATCGTGCTGTATCAACAGTTGCTGGACTCCGATGTTCCGGAAGACCCGTGGCTGTCGCACGAACTGGAGCGCTATTTTCCCGAACCGCTGCGCGAGAAGTATTCCGCCAACATGCAGCGGCACCGCTTGAAACGCGAGATCATCGCGACCGCGGTCACCAATTCGATGATCAACCGCATGGGCGCGACCTTCATGTTGCGCATGCAGGAAGACACCGGGCAGACGCCTGCGGCGGTGGCCAAGGCCTACAACGCCGCGCGCGAAATCCTCGGCGCGCGCGAGTTCTGGGCCCGCATCGAAGCGCTGGACGGACAGGTCGCCGAAGGCACGCAGGTCGATGCGCTGCTGAAGATCTGGGCACTGCTGCGGCACATGACGCGCTGGCTGCTGAATAAACCGGGCACCGTGCTGGACATCGCAGGCCTGGTGGAGCGTTATCACCCCGGCATGGAAGCGCTGCGCGCCGCGTTGCCGGCGGCGCTCACGCCCACGGGCCGTGCCTCGTTCGACGTGGACATGGAGAAGTGGCAGGGACTCGGTTTTCCGGATCAACTGGCCGAGGATCTCGCTGAAGTGCCGGTGCTGGCGGTGGCGCTGGACATCATCGAAACCGCACGCGAATCTGGTCAGCCGATCGAAAAGGTGGCGCGCGTGTTCTTCGAACTGGGCGAAGCGCTGGACATCGAATGGTTGCGCAGCCAGATCGAGGCGCTGCCGGTGGAGAGCGGCTGGCATGCGCAGGCACGCGGTTCCTTGCGCGACGAGCTGGCTTCTCAGCAACGCGCGTTGGCGAATCAGGTGTTGGCGAGCAAGGTCCGCGATGGCGAAAGCGCGGTGGCCGCGTGGCTCAACCGCGACGATCCGGCGTTGAAATTCACCCGCTCGATGCTGGACGAAATCCGCACGCAGAACGTGGATTACCCGATCGCCTCCGTGGCATTGCGGAGACTGGCGCAGTTGGCGCAAATGCAGGGAGCGGTATAGCGGTCAGCGGTGAGCGGAGAGGCTGGCGCTCGTCGCTCACTATTCACCACTCGCGGCTTGCGGCACACTCCGCCCATGTCGCAGGTTTCCGCCAAACCCCGCATCGCCTTCGTCGCTTCCCCTTCGGCCAAGGCACGCGAAGCCGCGCGAGCGCTCGGCGCGCGTTATGGCGATGCGCCGCTGGACGAAGCCGAACTGATCGTCGCGCTGGGCGGTGACGGTTTCATGCTGCGCACCTTGCACGAACATCGCGATCGCGGCTTGCCCGTTTACGGCATGAAACTGGGCCGCGTCGGTTTCCTGATGAACCAGTTCGAACCGGATTCGCTGGAACAACGTGTGGCGGCCGCGCATCCGGCGGTGCTGCATCCGCTGGAGATGCGCGTGCTGCGATCGGACGGCGGCGAAACCGGTGCGTTGGCGTTCAATGAAGTTTCGCTGCTGCGGCAGACCAACCAGGCCGCGCACGTGGAAGTGGCCTTGAACGGCACGGTGAAGATCGAAAACCTGATCTGCGACGGCGTGCTGGTCGCCACACCCGCAGGTTCCACCGCGTACAACCTCTCGGCCTACGGACCGATCCTGCCGCTGGACGCCAATGTGCTGGCGCTGACGCCGATCAGTCCGTTCCGTCCGCGCCGCTGGCGCGGCGCGCTGCTGCCATCATCCACCGAAGTGCGCCTGCGCACGCTGGAACCCGAGCACCGCCCGCTGAGTGCGACGGCCGATTTCATCGAAGTGCGCCACGCGCTGGAAGTGATCGTGCGCGAAGCTCGCGAACACGTCGTTACCCTGCTGTTCGATCCGGAGCACAATCTCGCGCAGCGGATACTGGACGAGCAGTTTGCGCCGTAAGACGGGAAGCGGGAAGCGGGAAGCGGGAGTGGCAGGTTTTGAACGTCTCCCTCTTCCCGTCTCTCTTTTCCCGGCTTATGCAACGTAAGCCATGACTTTCTCCGGCTCGCGCAGGAAATTCCCCTGCACGAAATGCACGCCCGACGAGAACAGGATGCTCATGCTGGCGGCGTCTTCCACCCACTCGGCGATGGTGTGCTTGCCCGCGCCGTCGGCCTGATTGCACAGCTCGCGCACCTTGAGCTGGTTGTCGTCGTGCTTCGGCAGATCGCGCGTAAAGCTGCGGTCGATCTTCAGATAATCGACATCGATGTGCTTCAGCAACTGAAACGAGTTCAGGCCCGAGCCGAACTGTTCCAGTGCGAAGGCGCAGCCATTCTGCTTCAACTGCTCGACCAGTTCGCGCGCGGGCTTCAAGCTGGTGACGACCTTGCTTTCCGGCATCTCGAAAACCAGGGCGGAGCCGGGCACCGCAGCGGCCTTCAGCCGCTCGCCGATCCACGCGCCGAGCTGCTCGTCCTGCAGCGAATCGACGGTGAGCTTGATGAACAGCGTGGCCGGTACGGATCGGTTCTTGCGCTCGGATAGCACCTCGATCGCGCGTCCGATCACCCAGCGGTCGATCGCCGGCAGGCGTCCGTGCCGTTCCGCGACCGGAAAGAAATACGCCGGCAACACCTCGCCGGACGGACCCTGCATGCGCACCAGCACTTCGTAGTATTCGCCTTCGGCGCCGTGCAAGCTGATCACCGGCTGGTAGTACAGCACGAAGCCGTTGTGCGCGAGCGCGTTGTCGATCAGCTCCAGCCACTGCCGTTCCTTGGCGGCTTCGGCTTTGTCGGTAGCGGCGGGATCGTGGATGTCGCAGCGGTTGCCGCCTTGCGATTGCGCGCTGCGCAGCGCGTGGCTGGCTTGCGCCAGCAGGGTCTGCGCGTTAGCGTTCTTTTCGCCCAGCAGGCTGCCGCCGATGCTGGCCGTGAGGCTGACCGAACGTCCTGCCGCCTCCACGATCTGGCCTTCGATATTGGCGCGGATCGCTTCGGCCAGCCGTTGCACTTCGTCGTGCGGGCGCGGTGCCAGCAGCACGCCGAACGCATGCTCGCCGATGCGGCCGGCGTGGTCGTCTTCGCGCAATTTCGCCGAAATCGCCGTGGCCATCGCCTTCAGCAGCGCGTCGATGCCGGCGATGCCGACCGCATCGTTGACGCTCTGGAAATTGTCGGGTTCGATCAACAGCAGCGACTGATCCTTCGTGCCCTCCACCGTGGCCTTCACCGCTTCATCCACCTGCGCCAGGAAATGCGTGCGGTTGTAGAGGCCGGTCAGCGGATCGCGCGACTTCATCTGCTCCAGCTGCCGCGCCAGTTCCGGATCGACTTCCTGCCGGCGGAACACGATCTGCAGGCAGGGCTCGCCTTCATAACTCGCCGGAGAGAATTCCATCACCGCATCGAAGGTGGAACCGTCGGCGCGTTGCGCGGCGAGTTCCAGCCGTGGCGGCGGCTTCTCGCCGCGCGACATGCGCTTCAGCAGATCCTTGAAATCCGCCGTGTGCGCCGGCGCGATCAGGTCGAGCAGGGTCAGTCCCTCGACGTCCTCGAAGTCGTCGAAACCGAACATTTCGAGGTAGGCGCGGTTGGCGCGGACGTGCGTGCCCTCGTGCACGTAGGCGATCGGATCGCGCGAGGAATCCAGCAGCGAATCGCAGCGCCTTTCCGACTCGCGCAAGGACGCTTCCAGCCGGCGCACGCTGCGGCGCATGTTCAGCGCGTCGAGTTCGCGCCGCACCACCGCCTCCAATTGCTCCGGCCGCTTGCGCAAGACGATGCCGCGCGTGCCGGTGGTGAAAATGCGCGTGACGAGGTCCTCATCGACCCTGTCGGTCAGCGCCAACAAGGCGATGTCCTTGCCGCTGGTCTCGATCGCGCGTGCGATCTTCGCGTATTCCACTTCGCGCGCGGCGGGATTGGCCAGCACCAGATCGGGATTCAGCGATTCCAGCGCCGCCGCGAGTTCGTCTTCGGTGGTGACGCGCTGTGGCCGCAGCGCGATGCCGCCGTTGCGCAGCACGCTGACCACCTGCTCGGCGTCTTCTGCGATGTCCTCGACGATCACGATCCGGATGACGGGGTCCTGCATCATGGGTTGAGCTTGTAGAGCGCGGGTGATGTGGCGTCCCGTCCGTTGTACCGTATCAGCGCGAGCATTGCCATAAGATCGACGCGAACCCGCGCAGCGGGTCGCGCCGCCGCCGCTTCGAAGGTCCGGCGAATCCGCTCAACGGAGCCTTCGCTCGGGCGGACACAAAAATTCACGTTCACAACGGAATCTTGGAAGTCGCGCCGGGGATTTCCCGCACTAGCCGCGGCACCAGGTAGCCCGGCAGGCGCCCGCGCAGGGCTTCGATCAATTTGCGCGCTCTGGAATCCTCGATCGCGAAATGCGCCGCGCCGCGCACGCGATCGAGCTGATGCAGGTAATAAGGCAGCACGCCGCAATCGAATAGTCTTTCCGACAATGCGGCCAGCGCGTCCGCATCGTCGTTGATCCCGCGCAGCAATACCGATTGGTTGAGCAGGGTGGTGCCGGTTTCACGCAAACGCGCGCAGGCGAGGCGCACCGATTCGTCGAGTTCATTGGCGTGATTGACGTGCAGCACGATCGCGCGACGCAGCGGCAACGCAAAGAGCCACTCGCAGAATTCAGGATCGATCCGCTCCGGTAATACCACCGGCACACGCGTGTGGATACGGAGCGTGCGCATGTGCGGGATGTCGATGAGTGCCGTACCGAACTCGCGCAATTTGGCCGTCGACAGGATCAGCGGATCGCCGCCGGACAGAATCGCTTCATGGATAGAGCCATCCGCGCGCAGATGCGCCAGCGCTTCGCGCCAACCGTTCGCGGCGGCGATTTCTTCCGAATAAGGAAAGTGTCTGCGGAAACAATAGCGGCAATTCACCGCGCAACTGCCGGCCGCGATCAGCAATGCGCGTCTGTCATATTTGTGCAAAACACCGTGCGCGACGCGCGCGGGCAAATCGCCTACCGCATCGGTCACGTAATCTGTCGCGCTCTCGCATTCGGCCAGTTGCGGCAACACCTGCAGCAGCAGGGGATCGCGCGGATCGCCCTTGCGCATGCGCATCACGAATCCGCGCGGCACCCGCAACGCGAAGCCTGCGTCGTTCTGCGGCAGCTTGTCCACCAAGCCGCCGAGGTCGAGCAGCGACAGAAGTTCGCGTGCATCGGTCACCGCGTCACGCAAGCCTTGGCGCCAGTCCGGCAGGGTTTGCGGCTGCGCGGGCAGGGCGGAAACAGTTATCATTAATGGTCTTGAGCGGGCGCGGCGCGTCCGTGGAATCCAGCGATTTTAATTGATCTTGCGATCAGGGACCGGTCGCAGAAACCTCGGAGCGCACATGGCCACCTACGGACTCAACGACGTCAAGAACGGGCTGAAGGTCATCGTCGACGGCGATCCCTACACCATCGTCGATGCGGATTTCATCAAGCCCGGCAAGGGCCAGGCCTTCACCCGCATCAAGATCAGGAATCTGAAGAACGGCCGCGTCACTGAGCGCACGCTGAAATCGACCGACACGGTGGAAGGCGCCGACGTGATCGACACCGACATGCAATATCTCTACAACGACGGCGAGTTCTGGCATTTCATGCAGCCGGACACTTACGAGCAGCACACCGCCGACAAGAATGCGGTCGGCGACGCCGCGCAATGGCTGAAGGGCGAGGAGGAGTGCATCGTCACGCTGTGGAACGGCACGCCGCTCTCGGTGACGCCGCCCAACTTCGTCGAGTTGAAAATCGTCGAAACCGATCCCGGCGTGCGCGGCGATACGTCCGGTGGCGGCGGCAAACCGGCCAAGCTGGAAACCGGCGCGGTGGTGCGCGTGCCGCTGTTCGTCAATCAGGACGAAGTGATCAAGGTGGATACGCGCACAGGCGAATACGTCGGCAGGGTGAAATGATACGAGGGGTCAGGGGCGAGTAGTGAGGGCGCAAGAACCGGCCGCTTTCGCACATCGGCAAACCTGATCCGCGAAGCTTCTGCTGTTCTGTCCGGGCATTTCAATCTGGCTGTCGATCCGATTTTGGCGCCCTCGCTACTCATTCCTCGTCCCTGCTTCCGAAAATACTCATCGTGACAGAGTCCTCGACGCCAAAACGATCTGTCGAACTCCTCATCTCCGCGCGCTGGCTCATTCCCGTCGAGCCGCACGGCGTGGTGCTGGAGGATCATGCGGTCGCGGTGAACGAAGGCGCGATCGTCGAGGTCTTGCCGCAAGCGGATGCGCAGTCGAAGTACGCGCCGCGCGAACGCGTCGATCTCCCGCAGCACGCGTTGATTCCCGGTTTGGTCAATGCGCATACGCACAGCCCCATGACATTGATGCGCGGGCTGGCCGACGACATGCCGCTGATGACCTGGCTGCGCGAACACATCTGGCCCGCCGAAGGCGCGGTGATGGGCGCGGAGTTCGTGCGTGACGGTTCTGAACTGGCGATCGTGGAGATGCTGCGCGGCGGCACCACCACCTGCAACGAGAACTATTTTTTCCCGAACGCCTTTGCGCAGGCATGCAAGAGCTTCGGTTTTCGCGCACGCGTCGGTTTGCCCATCATCGAGTATCCCAGCGCCTGGGCGGCGGACATCGACGAATATTTCGATCGCGCGCTAGCGGTGCACGACGAGTTGAAAGGCGATCCGCTGCTGGGCTGCACGTTCGCGCCGCACGCGCCTTACACCGTTTCCGATTCGAGTTTCGAGCGCATCCGCACGCTGTCGGATCAGCTCGAT
>DATFCO010000121.1:0-4939 GCA_035253005.1 Rhodanobacteraceae bacterium | reverse complement strand
TCGCTGATCCTGGTGCGCACGCATATCGGTTACGGTTCGCCCGAGCAGGACAGCTACAAGGCGCACGGCTCGCCGCTGGGCGAAAAGGATGTCGCGGCGACCAAGCGCAATCTCGGCTGGCCGGAGCAGCCGCCGTTCTTCGTTCCGGAAGAAGCGCTAAAGCATTTCCGCGAGGCGCAGGAGCGCGGCAAGCGCGCCGAATCCGCCTGGAAGCGCCGCTGGAACAAATACGCGAAGGAATTTCCCGATCTTGCCGCGGAACTGGACGGCCGCATGCGCGCGCAGTTGCCGCAAGGCTGGGATGCGGATATCCCCGAATTCCCGGCCGATGCGAAAGGCATGGCCACGCGCGTGGCGGGCGGAAAAGTCCTGAGCGCGATCGCGCCGAAACTGCCGGCGCTGTCGGGAGGCTCGGCCGATCTCGATCCTTCCACGCACACTGCCGTGAAGGGTTTGGGCGTGTTCTCGCCGGGCGCGGAGCCCGACGAACAAGGCGTCGAGCCGGATGAGAAGTGGAGCTACGCCGGCCGCAATCTGCACTTCGGCGTGCGAGAACACGCGATGGGCGCGATTGCGAACGGCATGGCCGCGCATGGCGGTTTCATCCCGTACACCGCGACGTTCCTGATCTTCTCCGACTACATGCGCCCGCCGATGCGGCTGGCCGCGCTGACCGAATCGCACGTGATCTTCGTGTTCACCCACGACTCAATCGCGCTGGGCGAGGATGGCCCGACGCACCAGCCGGTGGAGCAGCTCGCCGGCTTGCGTTCGGTGCCGAACATGATCGTGATCCGCCCGGGCGATGCCAACGAAACTGCCTACGCCTGGAGTGTGGCGATCGAAACGAAATCGCAGCCGGTTGTGCTCGCGCTGTCGCGGCAAAACGTGCCGACGCTGGATCGCACGCAATACGCCAGCGCGGACGGTCTGCGCAAAGGCGCCTACGTGCTGAAGGATTGCGAAGGCGAACCGCAACTGATCCTCATCGGCACCGGCGCGGAAGTCGGCCTGTGCGTGCAGGCCGCGGAGAAATTGAACGGCGAGGGCGTGCGCACGCGCGTAGTGTCGATGCCGAGCTGGGAATTGTTCGAAGCGCAGGACAAGAGCTATCGCGATTCTGTCCTGCCACCCAATGTGCATGCGCGATTGGCCGTGGAAGCCGGCTGCCGGCAAGGTTGGGAGCGCTGGGTCGGCGATTACGGCTCCGGCGTGGGCGTCAACAAGTTCGGCGCCTCCGCACCCGGTGGCGAGATGCTGAAGCACTACGGGTTTACGGTGGAAAACGTAGTGGAGAAGGCGAAGGCATTATTGCGAAGTGGGTGATCGCAAGGATTACAGCTTGTCCTTGCGATGTTTGTAGATCACCCAGCAGACAATCAAAGTGACGGCGACAAGCGGATACCAGATCAGCCATGGATCGGCCGCCTTGATCCAAATTCGAATCTGATCGACGGAACAATAAGGTCTCCATTGGAACAGCGATTGTAGGAATGTGTGAGTTCGCCAGTACCCCGAGTCAACCCAAAGATCGATATTGCAAAGGCGGCTATAAGAGTTCAGGACCAACAATGCCCCGAACGCTACGAGAACGCAGTTGAGCCAGAACTTTCGCGTGCGCACGTCAGATGCCTTTGTGCAACACCATCTCCAGCACAAACTTCGATCCGAAAAACGCCAGCAGCAGCACGATCATTCCAATCAGCGTTAGGTTCACCGCGCGGGTGCCACGCCAGCCCGACACCGCGCGGCCGATCAGCAGCACGCCGAACACGATCCACGCCAGCACCGACAGCGCGGTTTTCTGCACCAGATCCTGCGCGAGGATGTTGTGCACGAACAACACGCCTGACAGCAGCGCCAGCGTCAGCAGCACGAAGCCGGCCGCGATAAGCCGGAACATCAGCGTTTCGGTCAGCGTCAGCGGCGGCAGCGCGCGCAGCCAGGCGCCGAACTGGCGCGCACGCAGCGCACGTTCCTGCATCGCCAGCAGCACCGCCAGCAGCGCGGCGATCGACAATACACCGAACGAAATCAGCGCCAGCGTCACGTGCAGCTTGATCTGCCAGTCCAGCGCTATCGGCGCGGTCGGCGGCGCGAGAAATTGATCGATCGCCAGCAGGAATGCCGCCAGCGGAAACACGATCACGCCCAGCGCCGCGACCGGCCGCACCAGGTTGACGATCAAGGTCAACGCGGCGATCACAGCGGCCACCACCGATAGCGCCGCGAAGAAATGCAGGTCCAGCGCGCCGCGATGCGCGCCGAACAGCACCGCGAAATGCAGGATCACCGCGATACCGCTGGTGATCAGCGCGATGCGCTTCGGCGCCGCCCCTTCCGAGAGCAATGGCCGCGCCAACGCACCCGCGCCGGCCAGATAAAGCGCGACCGAGAACAGGGCGATTACATCGAGGGCGAAGGCGTGTGGCGGCATGCGGCGAGTGTCGCACAAGCGGCCGCGAGACGGGAGAGATGAACCGCAGGTCGTTCGCAGAACAAACCGACGGTTCGCGGAGCCGGAGTTGCGGAACGGCAATTATCTGACTAAAGTCAGCAAATGTCCGCAGACGTGCAACGTATCCGCGCCTTCAACCGCACCGTCGCACAGCGACTCGGCGTCTTGAACGAAAAGTACCTGGGTCGCGACAGGCCCTACGTGGAATCGCGCCTGCTCTTCGAAATCGGCAGACAGGGTGCGGATGTACGCACTCTGCGCGCACGACTCGGGATGGATTCCGGTCATCTCAGCCGCGTGCTGCGCGCATTGGAGCGAAAAGGATTGGCGATCACGCGACCTTCCATCGAGGACGGGCGGGTAAGAACCGTGCGCCTCTCGCGCGCGGGGCTTGCGGAATTGCGCAGGATCGATGCGCTGTCCGACCGACTCGCGCGTTCGATGCTGCAACCCTTGAGCGACAAGCAGGCGCAGCGGCTCGTATCGGCGATGTCGGAGGTGGAAAGCCTGCTGCGCGCTTCCAGCGTCGAAATTGCGCCGGTGGATCCGGAAAGCCGCGACGCGCGCCATTGCCTGGATCAATACTTTTCGGAAATCGATGCGCGATTTGCCGGCGGCTTCGACGGTGCGAAAGATGGCACGTGCACGCTCGAGCACTTCAGGCCGCCGCGCGGTTGCATGCTCGTCGCTCGGCTCTTCGGAGAGCCGATGGGCTGCGGTGCCCTGCGCACGTTGGAATCCGGTATCGGCGAGATCAAACGCATGTGGATTTCGCCGGGTGCGCGCGGGCTCGGCATCGGCCGCAGATTGCTGGCGGAGCTGGAGCGAATGGCGAAAAAGCGCAGGATGCGCGCAATCCGTCTCGATACCAATGAATCCCTTGGCGAGGCGCTGCATCTGTATCGCTCCGCCGGCTATCGAGAAATCCCGCGCTTCAACGACAACCCTTATGCGCATCACTGGTTCGAAAAAAGTTTGCGGTGAGTCACGCCCGCTATAATTCACCTTTCACGTTCTTGTTGATCACCCATGTTCGAATCCCTTAGCCAACGTCTCTCCGCCACCGTCCAGCGCCTCGCCGGTCGCGGGCGGCTGACCGAAGAAAACATCCGCGAATCCCTGCGCGAGGTGCGCATCGCGCTGCTGGAAGCCGACGTCGCGCTGCCGGTGGTGCAGGCGCTGATCGAGCGCATCAAGGCGCGCGCGATCGGACAGGAGGTGATGAAGTCGCTGACGCCCGGTCAGGCGCTGATCAAAGTCGTCCGCGACGAGCTGACCGCGGTGATGGGCACCGCCAATTCCGATCTCGATCTCTCCGCTACGCCGCCCGCAATCGTGCTGATGGCGGGGCTGCAGGGCGCGGGCAAGACCACGACGGTCGCCAAGCTCGCGCACCACTTGTCCGGGCGCAAGAAGAAAAAGGTGATGGTGGTCAGTTGCGACGTGTATCGTCCGGCCGCGATCGAACAGTTGCACACGTTGGCGCAGCAAGTGAATGCCGGTTTCGTTCCGTCCAGCGTGGGCGAGGAGCCGGTCGCGATCGCGCGTCGGGCGGTGGATGCGGCCAAGCGCGAAGTCGCCGACGTGCTGATCGTCGATACCGCCGGCCGCTTGCATATCGATCAGCAGATGATGGACGAGATCAAGGCGCTGCACGCGGCGCTGCATCCGGTCGAGACGCTGTTCGTGGTCGATTCCATGACCGGTCAGGACGCGGCCAATACCGCGAAGTCATTTTCCGAAGCGCTGCCGCTGACCGGCGTGATTCTCACCAAGACCGACGGCGATGCGCGCGGCGGGGCGGCGCTGTCGGTGCGCTACGTCACCGGCCGGCCGATCAAGTTCCTGGGCGCCGGCGAGAAAACCGAGGCGCTGGAGCCGTTCCATCCCGATCGCGTCGCCACGCGCATCTTAGGCATGGGCGACGTGCTCAGCTTGATCGAGGACGTGCAGCACAAGGCAGACGCAGACAAGGCCGCGAAGCTCGCGGCCAAGATGCAGAAGGGCAAACGTTTCGACATGAACGACATGCGCGATCAGCTCGAGCAGATGCTCAACATGGGTGGACTGGCCGGTTTGATGGAGAAGCTGCCGGGTGTGTCGTCGCTGCCCGAAAACGTGAAGTCCAGGGTCAACGACAAGGAAGTGAAGCGCATGATGGCGATCATCGGCTCGATGACCAAGAAGGAGCGCCGGCATCCCGATCTGCTCAACGGCTCGCGGCGGGCGCGCGTGGCGCGCGGCTCCGGCACGCAACCGGCCGAGGTTAACCGTCTGCTGAAACAGTACACGCAGATGGAAAAAATGATGTCCAAGTTCGCCCGCGGCGGCATGAAGGGATTGATGCGGCAGATGTCGGGGGCGATGCGCGGGATGGGCGGCCGCATGCCGCACTGATGGCATTTCCCTCTCCCGCTTGTGGGGGAGGGAAGCCAAGTGCGGAGCACTTGGCAGGGTGAGGGGAACTCTTGCGTCTGCATC
>DATFCO010000120.1:0-2279 GCA_035253005.1 Rhodanobacteraceae bacterium | reverse complement strand
GCCCGTTGTCGTCTTCCGGCGGCAGATTGCCCGCGCGAATATTCACCTGCAACGCCGGCCACAGCAGCTTCGGTACCGAAAGCGTGGCGTCGCGCGCGGTGCGCATCGCCACGAATTGTTCGGCAGTCGTGTCGCGCACGATATGTTTGTTGTCACGCATCTGTTCCGCGAGGGTGACCTGCGCACGCGGCGCTTCGCCGTCCTTTGGATAGTCATGGCAGAGGAACACGCGCGTTTCCGGCGGCAGCGCATAGAGTTTTTGCACGGAGGCATACAATGTAGCCGCGTCGCCACCGGGAAAATCGCAGCGCGCGCTGCCCAGCGCCGGCGCGAACAGCGTGTCGCCGATGAACACTGCATCGTCGATGCGGTAGCTGATTCCATCCGGCGTGTGGCCGGGCGTGGCGATCGCTTCGATCCGCAATCCGCCCAGCGGCAGCGTGTCGCCGTCTTCCAGCAGCGCGTCGAACTGCGAACCGTCAGCGGCGAAATCGTCACCGAGATCGAGCAGCGCCTTGAACGTGCGCTGCACTTCCGTGACCCGCGCGCCGATCGCGATCTGCGCGCCGGTGTGGCGCTTCAACCATGCCGCCGCGGTGAGATGATCCGCGTGCACGTGGGTTTCCAGGATCCATTTCGGTTCCAGCGCGTGCTCGCGCAGGTGTTGCAGCAGCCTGCCCGCATTTTCCGCCCACACGCGGCCGCTGGCGGGATCGAAATCCAGCACCGGATCGATGATTGCCGCCGCATCGCCGTGCGGATCGCGCACGACGTAGGACCACGCCGAAGTGGCTGCATGAAAAAACGGCGTCACCTGCGGATTCATCGTGCGCTCCGCAACCGGAATCGCGCCATTATGCGTGCTTGGAGCGATCGCTGAAACCTGCCCGCATTGCCGCTAAAATGAGCGATTCTTCCCGCATCCGCAATGAGGACGCAATGGCCATCAAGGTCGCCATCAACGGCTACGGCCGCATCGGCCGCAACATCCTGCGCGCGCTGTACGAGGCGAATCGTCATCAGGATATCCGCATCGTCGCGATCAACGATCTGGGCGACGCGGAAACCAACGCGCATCTCACGCGCTACGACACCGCGCACGGCAAGTTTCCGCGCGAGGTGAAAGTGGAAGGCGGCGACCTGGTGATCCACGGCGATCACATCAAGGTGTGCGCCGAACGCGACCCGTCCAAACTGCCGTGGAAGGATCTGGGCGTGGACATGGTGCTGGAATGCACCGGCCTGTTCACTTCGAAGGCCAAGGCGTCCGCGCATCTGACCGCCGGCGCGAAGAAGGTGATCATCTCCGCGCCCGGCGACAAGGATGTGGACGGCACCTTCGTGATGGGCGTCAACGACGATGCGCTGAAGAGTTCCTACACCGTCATCTCCAACGCCTCGTGCACGACCAATTGCCTGGCGCCGCTGGCGAAAGTGCTGCACGAGAAGATCGGCATCGTGCACGGACTGATGACCACGGTGCACGCCTACACCAACGACCAAGTGCTGACCGACGTCTATCACAAGGATCTGCGGCGCGCGCGCAGCGCGACTATGTCGCAGATCCCGACCAAGACCGGCGCCGCCGCCGCGGTCGGTCTGGTATTGCCGGAATTGAACGGCAAGCTCGATGGTTTTTCGGTGCGCGTGCCGACGATCAACGTCTCGCTGGTGGATCTCACCTTCGTCGCCAAGCGCGACACCACGAAGGACGAAATCGACGCAGCGGTGCGCGAAGCGGCCGACGGAAAACTGAAAGGCATCATCGGCATCAACACCGCGCCGCTGGTGTCGGTGGATTTCAACCACGACCCGCGTTCTTCCATTTACGACGCCACGCTCACCAAGGTGATGGGCGGCACGCTGGTGAAAGTCTGCTCGTGGTACGACAACGAGTGGGGTTTCTCCAACCGCATGCTGGATATGGCGGAGGCGTTTGCGAAGGCGCGTTGACGCACGCCTGCGCTTCTTCTTTCCGCTTGCGGAATGTTCATGCTCGTCATTCCGGCGCAGGCCGGACTGCGAAGGCAGGATGCCGTAGCGAACATCGGCGACGTCGATGGCCAAAGGCGAGCGCCATGGACGGCGCGAGTAATCCAGTTACTTTATCGCCCGTAACTTCGATTTCGCGTGCGATGTTCGACATCCATGTCTTTTTTCCGCTCGCCTCCAAGGCGAGCGGGCTACTTTTGTTTCGGCAAAAGTAGCCAAAACCATGGCGCTGGATGCGATGGTCTCGGCAACGTCGTGTTGCCTCGACTGCCCTGCGATGCTCGCCG
>DATFCO010000119.1:0-6799 GCA_035253005.1 Rhodanobacteraceae bacterium | reverse complement strand
ATCGTGCGAGACACGCTGGCACCGATGGTGACCACGCAGATCACCTATCTCGCCGGCGGCTACGAAACGCCGAAAGGCTATCCCGGCACCGCGCACGCGCTGGAACACATGATGTTCCGCGACGCCAAGGGTCTCACCGGCGCGCAGTTGAACGAACTGACCGGCAAGATGGGCGGCGACAACAACGCCTTCACCACCGCGGATGCGACGCAGTACTACTTCGTCGCGCCAGCGCAGTATCTGGACATTCTGTTGCACATCGAAGCCCTGCGCATGCGCGGTGCGCTGCTGACCGCCAAGGATTGGCAACTGGAAAAGGGCGCGATCGAGCAGGAAGTCTCGCGCGACATTTCCGATCCGGGCTTCCTCGCGTTTGAGAAAGCCGAAGCCGCGCTGTATGCGGGAACCGGTTACGAATTCGATCCGCTCGGCACGCGGCCTTCGTTCGATCGGACTACTGCCGATGTGCTGCATTCTTTCTACGACAACTGGTACGTACCGAACAACGCGATCCTGGTGATCGCGGGCGACGTCGATCCGCAAGCCACGCTCGCGAAGGTGAAGCAGTTGTTCGGCGAGATTCCCTCGCGCCCCACGCCCGAACAGACGCCGGCGGCGGCGCAACCGGTCAAGCCGCAGACGATCCGCAGCAGCACGCCGCAAGGCACCGGCACGGTGCAATTCCTGTATCGCATGCCGGGCATGCGCACCGACGATTTCGCCGCCGCGCAGATCCTGATGGACGTGCTCAACAATCCGCGCAGCGAACTTTCCGACCTCGCCGCATCGGGCAAGACGCTGAGCGCGGATGCGCAACTGCAACCGTTCACGCGCGGCGGAATCGCCGCGCTGGAAGTGGGCTTCCCGAAAGGCGGCGATTCCAAACAGGCGCAGCAATATCTGCAGAATACGATCGATACCCTGCTTAAGAATGGGGTCTCGCCGGAGCTGGTGGAAGCGGCCAAGCGCCAGGAAGCGGCGCAAGCCGAGTTCGACAAGAACAGCGCGGTGACCTCGGCGAGCGCATGGTCGCAGGCGCTGGCCTGGCAGGGATTGAATTCGCCCGAAGAAGCGCAAGCGCAGATCCAGAAGGTCACCGCAGCCGATGTCGATCGCGTCGCGCGCCGATATCTCAAAGACGACGCGCGCATCACCGTAGTGCTGACGCCCAGCGAGAACGGCGAGCGTCCGCCGGAGAGTTCCGGTTTCGGCGGCACGGAGAAATTCGCCGGCAACGACAAGCTGGACGTGCCGCTGCCCGCCTGGGCTGCGCAGGACCTGAGCAAACTCGAGATGCCGCACTGGACACTCGATCCCAAGTCGATGAAGCTCGACAACGGGATCACGCTCGTCGTGCAACCCGAAACGATCAGCAAGACCGTGACCGTGGTCGGTCACGTCGATCACGACGATCACCTGCAGGAGCCGCAAGGCAAGGACGGCGTGGGGCGCCTGCTCGATGCGCTGTTCGATTACGGCACGGCGACGCTGGACCGCAGCGCCTTCCACAAGCAGCTCGACGCGATCGCAGCCAGCGAATCCGGCGGTGCGGATTTCGTGCTGGCAGTGCCGAGCGACGCGTTCGATCGCGGCATGCAATTGCTGGCCGACAACGAACTGCATCCGGCGCTGCCGCAGCAAGCCTTTGCGATTCAACAGCAGACCCTGGCGCGCACGCTGGCGGGCGAACTGCAATCGCCCGACTACAAAATGTTCCGCGCCTTGAAAACCGGCCTGCTGCCGAAGGGCGATCCGGGGCTGCGCGAAGCCACGCCCGCGACGGTCGGCAAACTCGCATTGGCCGACGTGCGCGATTACTACGCGCAGACTTATCGTCCGGATCTCACCACGATCGTGATTGTCGGCGACGTCACCCCAGATCAGGCCAGGGCGACGGTCGAGAAATATTTCGGCGCGTGGAAGGCGAACGGTGCGAAACCGGACGTGATCCCGAAACCGGTGCCGCTGAATCCACCGAGCTACACCGTAGTGCCCAATCCGTTCGCATCACAGGATCAGGTGCTGATCGGCCAGACGCTGGATTTAAATCTGCATAATCCGGACCGCTACGCACTGACGCTCGGCAACGACGTGCTGGGCGGCAACGGCTTCGCATCACGCCTGATGGTGGATGTGCGCGTCAAGCACGGTTATGCCTATGGCGCGGGATCGGGTTTGCAGATCGACCGCTCACGCTCGGTTTTCTTCGTGCAGTACGGCAGCGATCCGGGCAAGGTCGCGCCGGTGGATGCGCTGATCCGCAAGAACCTCGCCGACATGCAGAGCGCGCCGGTTTCGCACACCGAGCTGGACAACGCGCGGCAATACGAAATCCGCTCGATTCCCGTGGAAGTATCCTCGGTGAACCGCATCGCCCGCGCGCTGCTGAACTGGAGCTACAAGGGCGAACCGCTGAACCAGCCGATGATCGCGGCCGATCACTACCTGCATCTCACCGCGCAGCAAGTGCAGGACGCTTTCAGGAAATACCTGAAACCGGAACACCTGGTGCAGGTGGTACAAGGGCCGGCGCCGGAGAAGCATTGAAAGCCCCTCTCCCACCGGGAGAGGGGTTGGGGATAGGGTTCGGTCTTCCGTACGATGCAACCTTCGCAAGACTCGTACCCTCATCCGTCCCACCTCATGCTGCTGTGAACTTTCATCGCCCATGCGAAATGATTTCGCAGCAGCATGAGGTGGGACACCTTCTCCCGCAGGGAGAAGGAAAAGCGCTCAAGCGGCCTTGCGCCCCGGCGGCCGGATGTCCGGTAGCAAAACGGCGAGCACGCCGAGCAGCGGCAGGAACGCGCATACCTGATACACGAACACGATGCCGAAGCGGTCGGCGATTTCGCCCAGCACCGCCGCGCCGATGCCGCCCATGCCGAAGGAGAAGCCGTAGAACAAGCCGGACACCACGCCAATGCGGTGCGGCAGCATGTCCTGCGCGTAGACGATGATCGCGGGAAAGGCCGACGCGATGCCGATGCCGATCACCACGCTCAGCGCCGTGGTCCACGCGAGTCCGACATGCGGCAGCAGCAGCGTGAACGGCGCCACGCCCAGGATCGACACCCAGATCACCTTCTTGCGGCCGATGTGGTCGCCGATCGGGCCGCCGATGATGGAGCCGACCGCCACCGCGGCCAGAAACACGAACAGATGGATGGTCGCGTCCTGCGCGGTCAACCCGAAGTGATGGATCAGGTAGAACTCGTAATAACTGCTGATGCTGGCGAGATAAAAATATTTCGAGAACAGCAACACCAGCAGGACAAAGATCGTGCGGCGCACCAGCAGCGACGGATAGACCGGCAAGTCCGGCTTGACGCGCCGCTTGGCGCGTTCGTTCAAGTGATTGTGATACCAGCGGCCGACCTGCAAGAGCACCACGATCGCCAGCAGCGCGATCAGCACCGCCCAGCCCACGCTGCCGCGCCCGTAGCGCAACACCACCCAGCCGGCGAGCAGCGGCCCCAGCGCCGAGCCGGTGTTGCCGCCGATCATGAAAACCGATTGCGCCAGCCCGAAGCGGCCGCCGGACGCCATCCGCGCCACGCGCGAGGACTCGGGATGGAACACCGACGAGCCGCAGCCGACCAGCGCGACCGCGATCAACAGGATGCCGTACGACGGCGCCACCGACAGCAGCGCCAGTCCGCTCAGGGTAAAACACATGCCGATCGGCAGCGAATACGGCATCGGCCGCTTGTCGGTAACCATACCGACCACCGGCTGCAGCAACGACGCGGTCAACTGAAAGGTCAGCGTGATCGCGCCGATCTGGAAGAAGCTGAGGTGGAAATCGCCTTTCAGCAACGGATAGATCGCCACGATCAGCGACTGCATCATGTCGTTGAGCAGATGCGAGAAACTGATCGCGCCGAGCACTCCGAAGCGCGTGCCGTCTTCCCGATGTGCAAGTGCGGTATCGGCCGAAGAAGTTTCGTTCACTTCATCGCTTCCGCCGCGACGACGACATCGTTCTCGCCCGGCAGCACCAGCAGCGCGGCGCCGGCCAGAGGCGTGTAGGTGTCGGCGCCGACGACGCGCTGCAATGGCGTCTTGCCCAGACCCGCTTCCACGATCGCCGTGATGATGCCCTCGCCCATACCCGCGCTCCTGCGGCCTTCATCGAGCACGATGATGCGCTTGGCCGACTTCGCCTGTTCGGCGATGAACTTGTCATTCAACGGCACCAGCCAGCGCAGATCGACCACGCGCGTGCGCCACTTCAGTTTCCTTTCGATCTCGCGCGCGGCGCGCAGCGCCATCGGCACACCGTTGCCGAAGGTGAAGATCACCAGATCCTTCGCGTCTTCGTTGTAGACGCGACCTTCGCCCAACGTCATCGCTTCGTTCGGCGGCGGGTACGCGAACTGCCATTGCCCGTCGCCGGTTTCGTACAGGTCTTTCGTCATGTACAGCGCGATCGGCTCCAGAAAGGCGCACACACGGCCATCCACCTTGCACAGCGACGCCATCGTGCGCAGCATCGTCGCGGCGTCGTCGCCGCGTGAGGGGCAACCGACGACCAGCCCGGGAATGTCGCGCAGCGCGGCGATCGAATTGTCGTTGTGGAAATGCCCGCCGAAACCTTTCTGGTAACCGAGCGAGGCGATGCGCAGCAGGATCGGATTGCGGTATTGATCGTTAGAAAAGAACTGCAACGAACAGGCCTCGCCGCGGATCTGGTCACAGGCGTTGTGGAAATAGGCGAGATATTGAATTTCCGGGATCGGCAACATCCCCATGTTGGCGTAACCCTGCGCCAGGCCGAGGATGATCGTTTCGTCCAGCAGCGTGTTGAACACGCGCGCGCCCTTGAACGCCTTGTGCAATCCCTTGGTGACGGTGTACACGCCGCCCTTCTGCGCCACGTCCTCGCCGAACAGCAGCGACTCGGGATACTTCGCCAATAGGTCGTGCAGCGCCTGATTGATCTGGATCGCCAAGTGCCGCGCAGGAAGTCTTTCCGGCAATTTGTTTTCGCCGCCGAAGATCTCGATGCGCTTGTCGCCATAGTCGGCACGTTGCGCTTCGGCTTTCACCGCATCGGGCGTGTAGGGCGCCAGCGGCTTGACCACTTCGTCCAGCGTCTTCAATCGCGGACGCCGATCGGCTTCCTCCACCGCGGCGAAGCAGCGCTTGCGGATCGCTTCGTATTCCTGTAGCAGCGATTCGCGCGAATACAAACCGGACTCCAGCGCGATGGCCGCCGAGCGCAGCAAGGGATCGGTGGCTTCCAACGCCACCAGTTCCTCGATCGAACGCCACTCGATTTCGAAATCCGTGCCGGCGTGGCCCATCACGCGCATCGTTTTCAAATGCAGGAACGTCGGCCTTCGCGTGCTGCGGCAGTGTTCGACCGCGCGTGCGACATCCGCGTAACCCTGCGCGAGATCCAGTCCGTCGGCGTAGAAATAATCGAGATCGCGCCGTTCGGAAAAGTTGCGCGCGATCCAGCCGCTGGGCGTCTTCACCGAGATGCCGATGCCATTGTCTTCGCAGACAAACAGCACCGGCGCCAGCAATTTCTGGTAGGCCGTCCACGCCGCGGCGTTGAACGCGGTCTGCGCGGTGGCGTGGTTGCTGGACGCGTCACCGAACGAGCAGATCACGATGGAATCTTTCGGAATCGGCAACGCGTGGCCGATGCGCGGCGCCTGCTCGATCGCGATCGCGGTGCCGAACGCTTTCGGCAAATGCGATGCAATCGTCGAGGTCTGCGGCAACACCCACAGCGGTTTGCTACCCCACACCTTGTGGCGTCCGCCGGAAGCGGGATCTTCTTTCGACGCCGCGAACGACAGGGCCGAGTCCATGATGGGATCCATATCCGGCAATTTCCGGAAGCGCTCGGCCATGAACGCGCCGCTGCGGTAATGCAGGAATGCCGGATCGGTGTGACGCGTCAGCCGCGCCAGGATCGCGTTACCTTCGTGACCCGACGAGCCGATGGTGTAGAACACCTTGTTCTGCACGCGCAGCACGCGCGCCATCAGGTCCAGGTGCCGCGAGATCAGTTGCGATTCGAACAGCTCGCGGAAATTTCTTGCCGTGCAGGTACTGCCTGGCAGGACGGAATCGTCGCCGCGCGGTGCCTCGCGCGTCTCGCCGTTCCGCTCGCGCACGAATTCGATGAAATTCTGATCGACGATTTCGGCGCGGTTGAATCCCTTGTGCCGCGCGGGAATGGACGTGCGCTGATCCATGGCTTCAATCGTCTCGGTCGCGATCGGAAGAAGGCCGCTGCGACTGCGCGTCCTCTCGCAGCAGCGCGTCGATCCGCTCGCCGCGATCGACCGAATCGTCGTATTTGAAACGCAGTTCCGGCACGCGCCGCATGCGCATCGAATGCGCCAGCTCGCGGCGCAGGTCTTTCGCCGCTTCCTTCAACGCTTTCACCACTTCGGCGGAACGCTCCGGCTGCAACGCGGTGACCCAAACCGTTGCGACATCCAGATCACGCGTCACTTCCACGTCGCTGACACTCGCCTGCGGCAGCGCGTGATCGCGCACCAGTTCATGCACGAGCACGCCGAGCTCGCGGCGGAGCTCGGCGTTGATGCGGTCGGTGCGATGGAAGGAGTGGGAGGGCATTTGGTGTTTTTCCAGCATCCATCATAAGAGTGAGACGTGAGACGGCCGCTCGCTGTGCTCGCTCAGACGTGAGACGAGAAGCTGTTCCGTCTCACCTCTCACTTCTCACGTCTCACCCGCTTCACAAGGTTCTGGCCACCTCGATCCGCTCGAAGCACTCGATCTTGTCGCCCGGCTTGACGTCGTTGTACTGCTT
>DATFCO010000118.1:0-4350 GCA_035253005.1 Rhodanobacteraceae bacterium | reverse complement strand
CCGTCTCATGGCCCACCCCTACTTCGTCGACTTCAATCCGATCGCGTTCAACCTGGGACCGATCGGCGTGCACTGGTACGGGTTGATGTACTTGGGCGGCTTCGTCGGCGCGTGGGTGCTGGGCAACCGCCGGCGCGCACTGGGCCGTTTCCCGGTCAGCCGCGACGCGCTGGCCGATCTCGCGTTCTACGTGATGCTCGGCATCATCATCGGCGGTCGCGTGTGGTACATGCTTTCGTATCAGCCGATCAAATGGATCTGGACCGATCCGCTGGCGCTGTTCCGCATCTGGGACGGCGGCATGTCGTTCCACGGCGGATTGCTCGGTGTGCTGATCGCCAGCCTGTGGTGGTGGGCGCGGCACCGTCAGCGGATCACGCACTATTTCGATGTCGTGGATTTCGTCGCGCCGCTGGTGCCGATCGGGCTGGGGCTGGGCCGCATCGGCAATTTCATCAACGGCGAATTGTGGGGCAAACTCACGACGCTGCCGTGGGGCATGGTGTTTCCGCATGCGGTGCAGGAGAACGTGCCGCAATATCGCGACGCCACCGTCGCGCAACTTCATCAACTTTGGCAGACCGGCGCGCTCGACGCCTATGCGCGGCATCCTTCCGAGTTGTACGAATTCTTTCTGGAAGGCGTGGTGATGTTCACGGTGCTCTACATCTACTCGGCGAAGCCGCGCCGTCGCTACGCCGTGTCCGGTTTGTTCGCGCTGATGTACGGCGTTTTCCGTTTCGCGGTCGAATTCGTGCGCATGCCCGACCCGCAACTGGGTTACCTGTTGGGCACGCACTGGCTGACGATGGGCCAGGTACAGTCGATCCCGCTGATCGTGACCGGCTTGGTCCTGCTGTGGATGTCGCGGCGCGCGCCGGTAGCGCGCACCGAAGCGATCGCCGATCCAGCTTGAGCGGACGCTACAACCACTTCGCGCGTTTCAAACCGATATACAACGCCGTGCAGATGGTCAGCGTAACCGCGATGATGACCGGATAGGCGAGCGGCTTGTCCAGTTCCGGCATGTTGTGGAAATTCATGCCGTACCAGCTCGCCAGCAGCGTCGGCGCCGCCAGCAACGCGGCCCAGCCGGCCAGCCGCTTCACCACCTCGTTCTGGCGCACGGTGATCAGCGAGAGATTGACGTTCATCGCCGCGGTGAGCATTTCGCGCATCGAACCGATCGCGTCGCTGACGCGCGACACGTGGTCGTGCACGTCGCGGAAATACGGCCGCACTTCGTCGCGTATCAAATTGGGATGCAGCCGCACCAGTTGGCTCAGGATGTCCTGCAGCGGCGCGACCGCTAGCTTGAGCGTCAGCAGTTCGCGCTGCATGTCGTACAGGCGCTTGATGGTGTCGCGCTTGTACGATTCGGCAAAGATGTCCTGCTCCAGTTCCTGCAATTCCTTCTTGAACTCCTGCACGATCGGCAGGAAGTTGTCCACGATGAAATCCAGCACCGAATACAAGCCATAACTCGGACCGTAAGCCAGGTGATCGGGCGCGTGCTCGCAACTGCGCCGCGCGGGCGCGTAGGACAGCGAAGCGCCGTGGCGCACGGTCAGCAGATAACGCGGACCCAGAAAGATGTGCGTTTCGCCGAAGGCGATGTTGCCGCCGAGCAGTTGCGCGGTCTGCACCACGATGAACAGCGAATCGCCGTAGGCCTCGATCTTCGGCCGCTGGTGCGCGTTGTGCGCGTCTTCGACCGCCAGTTCGTGCAGGCCGAATTCCTCCTGCATCTTGTCCAGCGTCGGCTCGTCGGGTTCGACCAGGCCGACCCACACGAACGTGTCGGGCTTTGCCAGCACATCGCTGATCTCGTCCAGCGTGATCTCGCCGATGCGATGCCCCTGCGCGTCGTAGGCGACGCAATTGGCGATCATTGGGTTTGCGGGCTGATCCATGCGCCGATTATGCGCGATCCCCGCCTGCGCGCCACACTCCGTAGAAAAGCCCCAGCCACACCGGCAGCGCGAATCCGATCCAGTGCAGATTGCGCTGCGGCAGAAGCCCGGTGAGGTTGACGATCAAGGCCGCCATTGCGGCGAGCGTCATCAACGACGCGAGTACCAAACCGAAGCGCGAAACGCGCGCATCGCGGCGCGCGAGGCACAGCAGGGCAGGAATCAGCAGCAGCGCCAGCGGATCGAACAGCAGCAGGTTTGCATTGGCCCATGCGGAGCGATGCGCGGTGACGGACCAGAGAATCGCCATGCCCACTCCGGCAATGCCGGCGAGCAGCGCGTAGAACGCGCCACCAAAAGCGAACGCGTAACGCGCGAAGCGGCTGCATCTGTGAAACCGACCGGCCAGCGCGAATGCAATTCCGAAGATCAAGCCAACGACAAGCATCGGCCAGCGCAGATCGGGCGGCGAATCGGGCGGCGGCGGAATGCGCGCTGCGGCAATCCGTGTTTCGTCCGCGACCACCGGCTGCGCGTCCGGCGTGCGCACGCCGCGCATCGTTTCCATCAACTGTGCGGGCAGGAAACTTCCGCTCCAGCCGTTCAAGGGTTGATCGGCGTACGGGCCTAATCCCAGATCGAGCAACAACATCAGCCAGGGCTGTCCCGACATCAATCGATCGGTCTGCTCGCGATAGGTGAACGCTCGCGGCTGTTTCCGCATCTGTGCTCGCAGCGCACCATCCAGCACGTCATTCAAGGCGTCTCGGATGCGCGTGGTGCAGTTGGCTGCGTAGTAGTCGTAGGCGTAGCGCGCGTTCTGCGGCTGCACGTTCCAGACCAGGAAGTCTCGCAGTTGCGCGCGCTGCTGAGGGGTGAGGTTCAGGCGCTGCGCCACGATCCAGCGGCCTTCGCCTTCGTATTCGTTGAGATCGTCCGCCAGCGGCCACGCGGCGGCGAGATAGTTCATGCGCCCGCGTGCGAAGTTGAGGAAGAAATCCTTCTGGTTGAAATCGAACAGGCCATAGTTGAAGGCAATGGCCTGCCCATCGCGGACGTCGGTCAGCACCAGCGCGTCGTGCCCGAAGCGTTCCCAATAGATCTCGCCCGGGCCGTAGGTGTAGAGATCGACGCGCAAGTCTTCGCCGGGCGCGCGTGCGATGTCGGCGTGGGCGAGAGGTGCCCACGTAACGATCATCAAAAACGCAATGAATACGGAGCGCGCAAGGCGATAACGAAACGACATTTCTCAATTCGTCGCCCCGGCGCAGGCCGGGCCCAGTGGCGATGTCGCATGATAAAAGCAAAGTCACTGGATAACTCGCGCCATCATGGCGCTCGCCCTTCGGGCCGCCTCCGGCGTTCGCGTTTGCAATCCTGCAAACGCAGTCCGGGTTCTGCGCATCGCTGCGTGACGCGCAGCCTCGGAATGACGACTTCGTTTTATGCAGTCCCGGGTCTTGAGCCGTACGCCACATCGCGAGGACCGCTGAAGAACCGTAGCGAGCGAAAAGCCGCCATCCATGGCAGAAATGCTCCAAGGTTGCGCGACGCCGGAGCGCCGGAACCGGAGCGTACACGTCAGTACGTGAGGATTCCGAGCACCGCCGGCGCGCAAGATGCCGAGCGCAGTGGGTTATTCAGCGGTTCTCTTGCGCACCCGGAACTGCAGCACGCGCCTGTCGTCGGCGCGGGTGACGCTGAAGACGAATCCGTCGACCGCGGACTCCTCGCCGGGTTCGGGCAGGTGGCCGATTTCGGCGGTGACCATCCCGCCGATGGTGTCGTGTTCCTCGTCGGAAAACGCGCTGCCGAGCTGCTCGTTGAAATCCTCGATCCGCGTCAGCGCATCCACCAGCCATTCGGACTCGCCGGCCGGCACGATCATGCGTGGTTCGATCTCGTCGTCGTGTTCGTCGTCGATTTCGCCGACGATTTCCTCGAGGATGTCCTCGATGGTGATCAGGCCGGCGACGCCGCCATACTCGTCCACGACCACCGCCATGTGATTGCGCGAGCGGCGCAGTTCGGCCAACAGCACGTTGAGCCGCATCGATTCCGGGATCATCATCGCCGGCCGCAGCAGCGCGCGCACGTCCGCGGGTTTGCCATCCGCGCAACCGCGCAGCAGATCCTTCGCCAGAAGAATGCCGAGGATCTCGTCCTTGTCTTCGCCGTGCACCGGAAAACGTGAGTGGCCGGATTCGACCACGGTTGAAAGGATCGATGCGGGATCGTCATCGATCGCCAGCATCACCATCTGCGCGCGCGGCACCATCACGTCGTCCACCGACAAGTGTGCGACGCGCAGCGCGCCTTCGATCATGGCGTAGGTGTCGCCGGAGAGCAGACCATTGGCCTGCGCATCGCGCAACTCGGCGAGCAATTCCTCGCGGTTGCGCGGTTCACCGGAAAGCATGTGGCCCAGGCGATCCCA
>DATFCO010000117.1:0-2480 GCA_035253005.1 Rhodanobacteraceae bacterium | reverse complement strand
GGCCGTGCTGCAGCGCCACCGTCGGAATGTTGTGTTGCTTGCACGCCGCGACCAACTCGAATGCGTGGACGCAATCGTCCATGCAATAAACGCCACGGGGTTTCACGAACCTCAGCAACCGCTCGTAGCGACGGATGCGCTCTACCGAGGCCTTTGCCGCAGGTATCAGCACGTCCTCTGCCAACCGGGTCAGGAATTCGGTGGTCGAGTCGCGCTGAATTGGAGATTCATCCGTGATTGGATTCGGCATCGCGATCGACTGATACGCGCCGATGGCATTCGCATAGACCGAGACGCGCCGCCGAACGAGGAGATTCCGCAAGGCGCTCGCACCGCCGGCGCTCCATAAAACTTCCAGGAAGCGAATGCGCTGCCGCTTCAACGCCTGGTGCAGTCCGCCGATCCAGCGGTTCTCGCCCGTTGCGGGATCGAGGGAATCGACGGAAAACACGAGGACGTCTGGCGCACTCAGCCACGCGTGCATCAATGCAGCGGCGGAAACCGCCCGGTAAAACAGCCAACTGATGCCACGCCGGATCCGCGGCAGCGTCTTTCCCATCGTCGCATCGGGATCGTCCACGCCGACATGATTCAATTGCGGAATCAACCGGACGAGTTGTCGCAATGCGGGAGGCAACCGACGCAGATCCATTCGTTCCGCTTCGCCCAACCGATCCAGCAGCGCCTCGCACTGGGTGAAAGGAACCAGGAACGAGTCGAAGGCGATCTGCTGATGGAACCACCAGGGTTCGAATCCCTCATGGCTGACCCGCGAGGAGTAGCGGCGGCCGCGGCCGTCACGAAGTTCGTTCAATTTCCTGAGGAGCACCAGTGCACGATCGGGGTCCGCCGGCGCCAGAGATTGGCCAAGCGGCTCGGATTGAAACTCTTGCCCGATCCTGGCGTGCAAAGTTTGCTTCCTACAGCCCGGAAACCTGCGGCATGCGCAGCCGCACCAACTTGTTGGCGAAGTCCAGTTCCCACGGCCGGCCATAGCGGCGGTATCGATACCGCCACGACGCCATCGCGCTCAAACCGCGCTTGGCCCAGTGTGGTGAACGCATATCCTGCACGGTGGGAAAGCGGCAACGCAGCACGGTCACGAAATCCGCGATGCGCTGGCGCAGCCTGTCGGTGAGCCACGGCGCATCCGTGTGACACGCATAGGCGACCCATTGTGGTTGCGTCCACTCCTCGGCGGTTGTCGGAAAGATCACCAGCTCGCCATCGGCATCGAGCAACGGCGGCAGTGGCCGTTTGCGGCGATCCTGTTCGTGCCGGCTGTGTTCCGGCAGCGGCGTGTAGATGTAGATCACGATCTCGGTCGCCGGGTTGACGCGCTTCAATGCACGGATGAATTCGAAGGTGTGCTCGGTTTCCTCTTCGGTGTTCTCCGGCGGCGCGACCATGAACGACAATTCGGGGATCACGCCGTTGCGTTGGCAGAGCTTCACGACCTCCATCGTCTGATCCGGACGCGTGCCCTTGCGGATCGCCTTCAGCATCTGCGCACTGGGCGACTCCGCGCCGATGTAGACCATGCGCAGGCGGCTTTTGCGCACCAGCTTCCAGGTACTCTCGGAGAGATTCAGCAGCGCGTCCGAGCGCGCGAAACACCACCACGGCAGTTCGTGGTGCGCCATGATCTCCAGCATCGGGATCATGTCGGCTTCACGGTCGAAGAAGTTGTGGTCGAAGTACTGCACGGAATCGGCACCGAGCCGGTGCAGATAATCCAGTTCGTGTTCGAAGCGCGCGGTCGGCGGCAGCGCGGTGGCGCCGCCGAACATCGCCGCGACGCCGCAGAAGGTGCAGCGGAAGCGGCAACCCAGCGCCGCCTGGTGCGCGACCGTGCGTCGCCCGAGATAGGTGCGCGCGAAGTACCGGCGCGGATCGCCGAGTTTCTCGTACGGCAGGATCGGCGGCGGATTGCCGCGCGAAAACGGCCGCGCGGGATTGTGGATCACCTCGTCATCGCTCTTCCAGGACAACCCGGCGATCCGGTGCAACGCAGAACGATCGTCGTTACCCAGTGCAGCGATCAATTCCGCCAAGGTCTGCTCGCCCTGCCCGCGCACGGCGTAATCGACATAGGGTTCCGCGAGCGCAGCATCGGTGTTGAGCGTCGGGAAATAGCTGCCCCAGATGATGGGAAGATCGGGATGACGTGCGCGGACGGCTTTCGAAACGTCGATCGCGGAGGCGACTTGCGGGCCGCCCATCACGCCGATGCCGATCGCGTCGAAGCGCTCGCTCTCCAGCGCGCGCAACGTCTCGGCAACGAAGTCACGATCGACGTTGCCGTCGATGATGCGGCTGCTTCCGGTCCTGTCGAGTGCCGCCGAGAGATTCAACAGCGCCAAGGGAAAGCGCGCGCTGTGGCGCGAGGTGATGGTCGGATTGATCAGCAGCGTGTTGAATGAGCTGGCCATGTGCGGAGGCAATCAGGATGAGCGGCGCAGACGCAAGACGAGCGCGAC
>DATFCO010000116.1:0-7317 GCA_035253005.1 Rhodanobacteraceae bacterium | reverse complement strand
TGGATGCGGAAGCGCTGGGCGGCGCCGACGTGCACACCTCCATTTCCGGCGTGGCCGATCACTTCGCCGAAAACGATGCGCACGCATTGGCGATCGCGCGCGATATCGTCGCGCAGCTCAATCGCAAAAAATCGATTTCACTGGAATTGCGCGAGCCGCGCGAGCCGAAATATCCGGCGAGCGAACTTTACGGCGTGATCCCGCAGGACACGCGCCGTCCGTTCGACGTGCGCGAAGTGATCGCGCGCATTGTGGACGGTTCGGAGTTCCACGAATTCAAGGCGCGCTACGGCAAGACGCTGGTCACCGGCTTCGCGCACATGCATGGGTATCCGGTCGGCATCATCGCCAACAACGGAATTCTGTTTTCCGAGAGCGCGCTCAAGGGCACGCATTTCATCGAGCTGTGTAACCAGCGCGGCGTACCGCTGGTGTTCCTGCAGAACATCACCGGTTTCATGGTCGGCAGGAAATACGAGAACTCGGGCATCGCCAAAGACGGCGCAAAGATGGTGACGGCCGTGGCGTGTTCGTCGGTGCCGAAATTCACCGTGATCATCGGCGGCAGCTTCGGTGCCGGCAATTACGCGATGTGCGGCCGCGCCTACGGCGCGCGATTCCTGTGGATGTGGCCGAACGCGCGCATCAGCGTCATGGGCGGTGAGCAGGCGGCTTCAGTACTCGCCGCGGTGAAACGCGACGGCTTGGAAGCTTCCGGCAAATCGTGGTCCGCGGAAGAAGAAGAATCCTTCAAGGCGCCGATCCGCGAACAATACGAACGGCAAGGCCATCCGTACTACGCCACCGCACGATTGTGGGACGACGGCGTAATCGATCCGGCCGATACCCGCCGCGTTCTGGGCCTTGCGATCTCCGCTTCGCTCAACGCGCCGATCGGACCGGCGCGTTACGGTGTGTTCCGGATGTAGTCGTGGCGATCCGGATGTTTCTGAAAATTAGAGGCCGGCTCACTGAAATCTGTGCTCCGCGTGCCTTCGGCAAGAAGGCGCGCGGAGCGCAAAACATCTAGTGCCTGACTGCGCCGAAACTGTACACGGTGCCCCCGCACGCATACGGGGGTGATTAGGACTGGAGCAAGCAGTAGTACCGAACAGCCTGCCGTACTTCAGGGTGAGCTTGCCGAAGGGATAGATGCCGTCGCGCAAAGTGAAGGAGTGCAGCATCGTGTACGTGCCGTCGGCCGTAACCCTAAAGAGCGTGCCGTAGCCGCTATCGCCACCCGAACTGGTCACGCCATACAAATTGCCGGCGATCGATAGCAAAGGATAGATGGGAAGACCTTGGTTGGCGGTGAAGGTATATAGCGTCGAGAAGGTCCCGTCCGGAGCGAGCTTGAATACCATGCCCAAGGCTTGGTCCCCGACTTCGTCCGTACCGTAAAGATTGCCGGCCTGGTCGCGGACCAGGCTGGAGGGCTGAGACCCGTCCGCGCCACCGGTAAACGCATGAAGCGTAGTCAAGGTCCCATTCGGCGCCAACTTGTAAATTGTGCCACCACCGGTAGCTTCCGTCGTACCTGTCCGCGTGACACCATAGAGATTGCCGGCTCGGTCGCGAACCACGCCGCCCACGACATCAGCGCCATCGGTGCCGTTGAAAGTGTGCAAGACGGTGAAGCTCCCGTCCGCACCGATTTTGAATATGGCGCCATAGCCGTCTATGCTGCCGCCGTATTCTTCTGTGCCGTAGAGATTCCCCTGAAGGTCCCGGAGCAATTGGGAAATGGCGCCAGTACCACTGCCACAGGTAAAGACATGCAGCAACGTGAACGCGCCATTCGCCGCCAATTTGTAAATCTGGCCACATTCTGGTTGGCCGTCAATAAGAAAAATATAGCTGGAGCCATACACATCGCCGGTTGCCGGATCGACCGTCACCGGTCCGGGATAGCCGCCATCGGCGGCATCTTCGAACGAGTAGAGGATCGTCTCGGTCCCATCCGGCGTGATTTTGAAAATGGTTCCGAAATAATTGTAAGCGCCGCCACTCACGGTGGTCCCGTAAAGATTGCCGGCACCGTCGAACTGCACGCCCGCTTCCGGCTCGTCACCGTCGTTCGGCGCACCGGTAAAACGGTGGATCACCCGCAGGTCGTAGGTCTGCGCCTGGGCGCAGGCAGCGAAAGCGGCCAGCGCGATGACGAAAACCCACAGCGCGCCGCGAAATAATGATGTAGCACGATCGGAACGCATGACCCATCTTCCTTGTCGAGTCGCCGGATAACGCCATCCGGTAGAAGAGCGACGAGAGATTTGCGTGGCCGTGAGGACGCAGGCGCCAGGCGGTCCGCTTTTCAAAAGGCAGCATACGCCCGAATTGCCGCCGTGGCGTGAAGGACACTCCGGATCCGTGCCCTCGATCGTTCACGTGGGGCGTGGCTCCCGAAGTCGAAACGCAGAAATTCCGTATCGACCGATTCAACGAACTGGGCTACCAACGGACGACAACTGCGTGTCGGTGATGACGCGTCGAAGCGGAATCAAGCGGCGGTGCGCGGCTCGCCTTGCACGGACGACCGCGCAACATCGCTGCGCCGCGGCGGTTTGCGCTTGGTCAGCGTCATGCCGATCACCAGCGCGATCACCACCGCTGCCCAGAACACCATCTGGATGCCCGATGGGTGCGCGTCGTAACCGATCAGGATGTGCAGCGCCTGTCCGATCACCGAGCCATTGGTGAGCAGCCAGTCGCTGTTCCAGATCTGCGTGCCCAGCGCGGGCAGCCAGTTCGCCTGCACCAGGAAACGCGCGGCGGTGGAAGCCAAACCGGCCGCGAGCAGCACCAGCATCCAGTTGGTGGCGGTGAAGAAGTAGCGCAACGGGATGCGCAGCAGTCCGAAGTACAACGCGAAGCCGACCGCCACACCGCAAACGATGCCGAGCGGGATGCCGCCGACGAGGCCCGCGATTCCCGCGCCGCCCGCGGCCATGCCATACAGGAACAGCACGATCTCGGAACCTTCACGCAGCACCGCCAGCGCGACCACGGCGAACAGCATCGTCAGCGAACTCGATCCGGCTTTCACCGCGCCGCCCACGGCCTGCATGTGCTGCATCAGCTCGCGCGCGTGACTGGACATCCAGATCACGTGCCACGCGATCATCAGCACCGCCGCGAACAACACACAGGCATTGAACAGTTCCTGCCCTGATCCATTGACCGCTTCGGCGATCACGCCGGCGCACAGCGCCACCACGATCGCGCCGAGCACGCCCAGCGCGATGCCGCCGCTGATGTAAACGCCGCGCCGCGCCACCCCGCGCGTGGCCGCCGCCACGATCGACACGATCAGCGCGGCTTCCAGAACCTCGCGAAACACCAGCAGCGCGACGCCGAGCATCACTCACCTCATTGCACGATCAGCACACCTTGCCCGGTGTCCTGATGGAAATCGTCGAAGAATTTGTATTTGCCCTTCGTCAGCGGCCCGATGAAAACCGTGATCTGGCTGCCCGGAAGCACGATCTTCTCGCGGTTGAAATCGCTGCTCTCGAATTCGGACGGCGTGGCGTCCTGGTTGTGCACCAGCACCTTGAATTGCGTATCGGCCGGCACGGTCAATTGCATCGGCTGGAATTTGTGATCTTTGATCGTCAGCGTGTATTGCGGCATTTCCGCGGCGAGCGTGGCGGTGCTCAGCAATACAAGAATGGGAATGACGAATGAGCGACTCATGGCGGCTCCGGTTTCCTCAAATAGTAATGGTTCTCATTTGTGTCCGCAATGGCAATCAGCCACGGCGGGCGAGCCGGTATCATTGATTGAATCGGTTGATCGATTCAGGCAAGGAACAGCCAATGCCCGACCCCGTTTTGCTGACGCGCCGCGGCGCGCTGGCCGAAATCACGCTGAACCGCCCACAGGTGCACAACGCGTTCGACCATGCGCTGGTCGCCGCGCTGCACGCCACATTGGATCGGGTCGCGGACGATGCATCGGTGCGATTCGCGTTGCTGACCGGCGCGGGCAAGAGTTTTTCCGCTGGCGCGGATTTGAACTGGATGCGCAGCATGGCGGCCGCGAGCGAAGACGAGAATCTCGCCGACTCGCAAGCGTTGGCGAAATTGCTGCGCACCCTGAATTTCTTTCCCAAGCCGACGATCGCACGCGTCAACGGCGCAGCTTATGGCGGCGGCGTGGGCCTGATCGCGGCTTGCGACATCGCCATCGGCGTACACGGGGCGAAGTTCGCCTTAAGCGAAGTGAAGCTGGGCTTGGTGCCTGCTGTAATCTCTCCTTATGTGATCGCCGCAATTGGCGTGCGTCATGCGAGGCGCCTGTTCATCAGCGGAGAAATTTTCGAAGCGGAACGCGCCGCGGAAATCGGCTTGTTGCACGAGGTCGTCGCGCCCGAAGAACTGGATGGTGCCATCGATCGCGTTTTGCACTTTCTTTCCAAGGGCGGACCCGTCGCGCAGCACAAAGCCAAGCAGCTTGCCTTGCGCATGGCCGGCATCACGCCTGAGTCCATCGAACGCATTGATGCGCAGAACGCAGAGTTGATCGCGCGGCTGCGTGTGTCGGCAGAAGGCCAGCACGGCTTGAGCGCTTTCCTCGACAAGCGCGCGCCGCGCTGGACGGAGAAACCTTAAGCATGTTCGATACGGTACTGATTGCCAACCGCGGCGAGATCGCCTGCCGCGTGATCCGCACCTGCCGCACACTGGGCATCCGCAGCGTGGCTGTATTTTCCGAAGCCGACGCCAACGCGCGGCATGTGCGCGTGGCGGATGTGGCATATCCGATCGGCGGTCCACGTCCTTCAGAATCGTATCTGCGCGGTGACGTGATCCTGGAAGTGGCGAAGAAGGCCGGTGCGCAGGCGATCCATCCCGGCTACGGTTTTCTTTCCGAGAACGCGGCATTCGCACGCGCCTGCTCTGATGCGGGCGTGGTGTTCATCGGGCCGAAGCCGGAAAGCATCGAGGCAATGGGCTCGAAAGCGGAAGCCAAGGCGCTGATGGAGAGGCACGGCGTGCCGCTGGTGCCCGGCTATCACGGTGAAGATCAAAACGAGAAAACGCTGCTCACGCGGGCGAAGGAGATCGGCTTTCCGCTGATGATCAAGGCCGCGGCCGGCGGCGGCGGCAAAGGCATGCGCATCGTACGCTCGGAACAGCAATTTGCCGACGCGCTCGCCTCGGCGCAACGTGAGGCACAAAGCGCTTTCGGTGACGCGCGCATGATCCTGGAGCGCTATATCGAGCATCCACGCCACATCGAGTTCCAGGTGTTCGGCGACATGCAGGGCAACGTGATCCACCTCAACGAACGTGAATGCTCGGCACAGCGCCGCTATCAGAAAGTACTGGAAGAAACACCCTCGCCCTTTCTCGATGAAACCCGTCGCGCTGCAATGGGTACAGCCGCGGTCGCAGCGGCGAAGGCCGTGAATTACATCGGTGCCGGCACGGTGGAATTCATCGTCGGCGCGGACGGCGATTTCCACTTCATGGAAATGAACACGCGCTTGCAAGTCGAGCATCCGGTGACCGAAGAAACGCTCGGGCTGGATTTGGTCGAATGGCAATTGCGCATCGCGTCGGGCGAAGCGTTGCCGCTGACGCAGGACCAGGTCCGGGCGGATGGAAATGCGATCGAGGTGCGGCTGTACGCGGAAGATCCCGAACAGAACTTCCTGCCCGGTTCCGGAAAGATCGAGAAACTCGCATTGCCGCAATCGTCACGACACGTGCGCGTCGACGCAGGCGTGGATCAGGGCGACAGCGTGTCGATCTTCTACGACCCGATGATCGCCAAGCTGATCGTGTGGGACGAGGATCGCCCGCGCGCGTTGGCGCGCATGCGCGAGGCGTTGGCGCAATGCGAAGTGGTCGGCCCGAAATCGAATATCGCTTTTCTCGAGCGTCTGGTGCGGCATCCGGCCATCGGCGATGCCACCATCGATACTGGTTACCTGGATCGGCATCTCGACGAATTTCTTGCCGGCGATGCGGCGCCCTCGCCCGCTGCGCTGTTCGCCGCGGCGACAGCCATCTTGCTGGATGAGGAACGGACCGCACGCGAAGCCGCTAGCGCCAGTGTCGATCCGCATTCGCCCTGGAACATCGCCGACGCATGGCGGATCGGCCATCCCGGCAAGCGCATCGTGGTGCTGGCTTCGCGAGGAGAGCGTTACGAGATCGAAGCGCGCGGATACGGAGGCGACTACGAATTGCAACACGGCGACACACATTGCACGGTCCATCACGCGCGGATCGAGGATGGATGGTTGAGCGGGCATTTTGGCGACGCTGCAAGGCGCATCCGAGCCGGCATCGATCCCGCCCGTGTACAGGTGCATGTCGAGGGCGGCGTACGTGAACTCTTCGCGCGCGCGGCGGCATTCGCTTTCGAAACGCAGTCAGGCGAAGGCGGCGATCGCGTGCTCGCGCCGATGCCCGGCCGTATCGTGCTGGTCAAGACCAAGGCCGGCGACGAGGTGCAAAAGGATCAGGAATTGCTGGTCATGGAAGCGATGAAGATGGAGCTGACCCTGCGTGCGCCGCGCGACGGCAAGATCGAGACCGTGAATGCCGCGGCCGGTGATTTCGTGGAAGCGGATGCGGTGTTGGTGAAGTTCGGAGAATAATATCGGCGGGTTTCGCGAAGTGGTCATCCCCGCGAAAGCGGGGATCCAGCGACTTCAAAAGAATCGGACCCAGCAAAGACACTGGATTCCCGCTTGCGCGGGAATGACGTGAAAGAGCAAGGAGGCTGTGCGGTATTGAGACGGTTCTGCTCGACGACCCGTAATCCCGAGCGAATGGGTCTAACTTGATGCGCGCACGAAACACTCCATATCGAACCCATGCCCAACCTCCCCGCCAGTGTCCGCATCGTCGAAGTCGGTCCGCGCGACGGCCTGCAGAACGAGAAGGCCATCATCCCCACCGCGGTCAAGATCGAGTTGATCGATCGGCTTTCCGATTGCGGCTTGCGCACGATCGAGGCGACCAGCTTCGTCAGCCCGAAGTGGATACCGCAACTGGCGGATGCGGAAGAAGTGTTCACCGGCATCCGCAAACGCGAGGGCGTCAGTTATCCCGTACTTGTGCCGAACGAGCAAGGCTACGAACGCGCGCGCGCGGTCGGCGCCACCGAGATCGCGGTGTTCACCGCGGCTTCGGAAACCTTCAGTCGCAAGAACACCAATGCGTCCATCGACGAATCGATCGAGCGCTTCGTCCCGGTAATGCAACGCGCGAAGGCCGATGGCGCGCGGGTGCGCGGTTACGTCTCCACCGTGCTCGGTTGTCCGTATCAGGGTGAGGTGCCGCTCTCCGACGTGGTGCG
>DATFCO010000115.1:0-8380 GCA_035253005.1 Rhodanobacteraceae bacterium | reverse complement strand
CCCGATCAGCACGTGACCAAGGCTCTCGCGATCGTGCAGCGGATGCAGGCGGGGAAGTCACAGTAACTCAACAGTTCAATGCTCGTCGCCCGGTGCAGGCCGGGCCAAGTGGCGATATCGCCAGATCATGCGGACGTCACTGGATTTCGGCCTGCGCCGGAATGACGACTATTGTAAATGGTCGCATGCGCGAGCTTGCTTTGGCGCTCGCTCTCGGCCACGCTGCACTCCGCAAGGAGTGCCCATGTCCAAGCCACCGCGCAGGAACCCATCGAAACGATCGCCGCGCAACGCGCTCGCGATCCGCGATCCTCATGCCGCGCGCGAAGCGCAGCGCTACGAGCATCCGATCGCGAGCCGCGAGGCGATCCTCGAATTGCTGACGCGGCACGGTCAGCCGTGCAGTGCGGAAGCGATCGCGCGCTCGTTGCACATCGACGACGAACGTGGCCGTGAAGCACTGGACAAGCGTCTGCGCGCGATGCTGCGCGATGGCCAGTTGCTGCAGAACCGCCAGGGTGATTTCGCGCCCGCGCGCAAGCTGGATCTGATCGCGGGTGTGGTGCTGGCGAACGCGGAAGGTTACGGATTCCTGCGGCCCGATGAAGGCGGCGAGGATCTATATCTCTCGCCCGCGCAGATGCGGCAGGTGCTGCACGGCGACCGCGTGCTGGCGTCGGTGATCGGCGTGGATCGCCGCGGCCGCCGGCAAGGCGCGATCCGCGAAGTCTTGGAGCGCCGTCCGCCGCGGCTGGTCGGGCGCGTGGTCGAGGAGCACGGCGTGGTCGTGGTCGATCCCGACGACAAACGCCTGCACCAGGACGTGCTGATCCCGCCCGACGCACGCTACGGCGCGCGAGCTGGACAGATCGTGATCGCCGAGATCACCGATCCGCCGACGCAGCAGCGCGGCCCGATCGGCCGCGTGATTTCGGTGCTGGGCGAACGCCTGCAGCCCTCGCTGATCGTGGAGATGGCGATCGCCAGCCATGGCCTGCCGCACGAATGGCCGATGCAAGTCACGCGCGAAGCGGAGAATGTCGAGCAGAAGGTCACGAAGGCCGAGCACAAGAGCCGCGTCGACCTGCGCAATGTTCCACTGGTGACGATCGACGGGGCGGATGCGCGCGATTTCGACGATGCGGTTTATGCGGAGCCGTTGCGCGACGGCGGTTTCAAGCTGATCGTCGCGATCGCCGATGTTTCGCATTACGTGCAGCCGGAAACCCCGCTTGACGAAGAAGCCTACCGGCGCGGCACCTCGGTGTATTTCCCCGGTTTCGTGGTGCCGATGCTGCCGGAGACCTTGTCCAACGGCATCTGTTCGTTGAATCCGGATGTCGAACGGCTGTGCATGGTGTGCGAAATGCGCATCGATGCGCGCGGCGAAACCACGCGCGCCACGTTTTATCCCGGCTTAATGCGTTCGCACGCGCGGCTGACCTACGAACGCGTCTGGCAGGCGATCGGGGAAGGCGACAAGGCCGCGCGTCGCGAATTGAAAGCGGTGCTGCCGCAACTGGAGAACCTGCACGCGCTTTACAAGCTGTTGGCGAAGCAGCGCGCCCGCCGCGGCGCGATCGATTTCGATACCGAGGAAGTGAAATACAAGCTGGATCGACAAGGCAACGTGACTACGCTCGGCGCGCAACCGCGCAACGACGCGCACCGCCTGATCGAGGAATGCATGATCGCAGCGAACGTGCAGGCGGCGAAATTCCTGGCGAAGAAGAAAATCCCGGCGCCGTATCGCGTGCACGCGCCGCCGCCGGCAGGCAAATACGAAGACCTGCTGGAATTCCTGCGCGAATACAAATTGAAATTGCCGCCGATCGAAAAGGTCACGCCCGCGGATTTCTCGAAGTTGCTGGCGAAGACGCGTGATCGCGTCGATGCGGGCCTGATTCAATCGGTGCTGCTGCGTTCGCAGAGTCTGGCGAGCTATCGGCCCGCCAATCACGGCCATTTCGGTTTGGCGCTGGATGCGTATGCGCATTTCACTTCGCCGATCCGCCGTTATCCGGATTTGCTGGTGCATCGTGCCATCCGCTACGCGTTGAACGGCGGCAAGCCGGATGCGTATCTCTATACCGAGAGCAAGATGGCGGTAATGGCCACGCATTGCTCGCAAACGGAGCGCCGCGCCGAGGAAGCCGAGCGCGACGTGGACGAGCGTTACAAGTGCGCCTGGATGGAGCAGCACGTCGGTGGGCAGTTCGATGGGCTGATCACCGGCGTCACTTCGTTCGGCCTGTTCGTGGAATTGAGCGAATCGAAGGTGAGCGGGCTGGTGCACATTTCGCAATTGCCCAGCGATTACTATCACTTCGACCCGATCCGTCATCTACTGAGCGGCGAACGCACGCGCGCGCGATATCGCCTCGGCGACAAGGTGCACGTGCAGGTACTGCGCGCCAGCATAGAAGACCGCAAGGTGGATTTCAGGCTCGTTGAAAATGCGCAGCGCAAGACCGGATCCTCACCTCGACCCCTCTCCCGGAGGGAGAGGGGTTCAAGAGCATGAGCGACACCTGGATCATCGGCATCAACCCGGTCGAGGGCGCGCTGGCCAACGATCCGGCACGCGTGCGCGAAGTGCTGATCGAGCAGGGCGCGCACAATCCTCGCCTGCGCGCGTTGAACGAAGAAGCGAAGCGTCTCGGCATCCGTGTGCATGCGCGGCCACGCGTGGCGCTGGACCAGCTCGCGGGCGAAGCGCGACATCAGGGTGTGATCGCGCGCTACGAAGCGTTGCCGCCGCTTTCGGATCACGAATTGCCGGAATTGATCGAGCGTGCCGGCAACGATGCCTTGTTCCTGGTGCTGGACGGAGTGACCGATCCGCACAATCTCGGTGCCTGCCTGCGCAGCGCAGCGGCCGCGAACGTCACTGCCGTTATCGTGCCCAAGGATCGCGCGGTCGGCATCACGCCGGTGGTGCGGCGCGCCTCCGCCGGCGCCGCCGATCGCGTGCCGTTCGTCGCCGCGACCAATCTCGCACGCGCGTTGCGAACGTTGAAGGAATCCGGCGTGTGGCTGACAGGACTCGCCGGCGACGCATCCCAATCGATCTACGACATCGACCTGAAAGGCGCGGCAGCGTTGGTCCTGGGTGGCGAAGGCGAGGGCATGCGCAGATTGACGCGCGAAGCCTGCGATCACCTTGCACGCATTCCGATGCCGGGCGAGATGGAGAGCTTGAACGTCTCGGTCGCGGCAGGCATCGCGCTGTTCGAGGCGGTGCGGCAGCGAGGGTATGGTTTTCGTTGACCGAACCGTATGGTGCGATGACGTGTATATTGAGCGTGGCGCCGAAAACTCTAGGTCGCATCGGCGAGGGGGCCGGATTGAGACCAGTGCTGCAACCGCGTGAACGCAAACTGCGGGTCGGCCTTCTATTGGACGGGATGACGATCTCGAGCTGGCAGTGGAAGATGCTCGAGAAGATCCGGTCCGGCGACTTCGCCGAAGTCTGCGCGCTGATCGTAAGCAATGGGGACGAGCAATCGGCGCGACCCAGCCGCAAAGGTTTCTCGGACTTAGTTTCCGAGTGCAACCATCTCGCCGACCGCGCCGTCCGGAAGATCCTGACGACGATCTATTCTGATTTCTTGCAGAGAAAGCCGAAAGTGCCGTCACCGGAGGAGCGCCGGCCGGTCGCGGAACTGCTGCCCGATGTGCCGGTATTGCACGTTCGGCCGATACGAAGCAAACGTTCCGACCGCTTCACCGCGGACGATCTGCAGCGCATACGAGCCTTCGAACCGGACGTTCTGGTGCGGCTGGGCGCGCGCATTCTGCGGGGCGATGTCCTGCACGTCGCAAGATACGGAATCTGGTCCTATCACCATGGAGACAACCGTATCAACCGCGGCGGGCCGCCGGGCTTTTGGGAATCGATGCAGAGCTGGCCGGAAATCGGCACTGTCTTGCAAATCCTGGGCGACGACCTCGACAACGGAACTGTTCTCTGCCGTTCCTACAGTTGCATGGGTCCGTACGCGACGCAGGACAACTTGCGCCGTCACGTCTGGAAATCGGCATCGTTCCTTCCGCGCAAGCTGCGCGAGTTGTACGAATCAGGTTCGCATGAATTTTTTCTGCGGATCGACGCGCAGAACATACATCCACACATGTATTCAAGCAGACTATTCCGGCGCCCGACCAATGCCGAACTTGCCGGACTGGTCGGCCGCAAGTTGTTTGAAAAAACACGCGATCGCTTGCGTGCCTGGCGCTACATGGAGCAGTGGATCCTTCTCTACGATTTGCGGCCCGAGCTTTCCACATCGTTGTGGCGATACCGTCGGCTCGTTCCGCCCAAGGACCGCTACTGGGCTGACCCACACTTGATTGCGCGTGATGGGCGGTACTACATTTTCATCGAGGAGCACATCCTCGGCAAAAAGGCGCACATTGCAGTCATCGAAATGGATGATCGGGGAAATCACAGCGAACCGACCGTCGTTCTCAAGCGTCCGTATCATCTGTCTTACCCGTTCGTTTTCGAGCACGAGGGGCGGTTCTACATGATTCCCGAGACGGCGGAGAATTCCAGGATCGAACTGTATCGCTGCGTGGAGTTTCCCCATGTCTGGGAATTCCAGGAAACCCTCATCGACAACATCAGCGCGCGCGATTCCACCCTGATGCGTTACAACGAAAAGTATTGGCTGTTCGCCGCCGTGGCTGAAAATCCCGGCGGATCCACCCACGATGAACTGTTCGTATACCATTCGGACCAGCCTTTCGGAGCGAAATGGATTCCGCATCCCATGAACCCGGTGATCTCGGATTGCAAGTCGGCGCGTCCCGCCGGTGCGTTCTTCACCATCGGTGACCGGCTTTACAGACCCTCCCAGAACTGTTCGCGCTACTACGGGTTCGGGTTCAATCTGGCGCACGTCGAGACGCTCAACGAGCGTGAGTACCGGGAGACCATCGTGTCGCGCGTGGAGCCGGATTGGGCCGACGACCTGCTAGGCACTCACACATTCAATCGCGCGGGTGCATTAAATGTCGCGGATGCATTCATCAGAAGGCGGCGCTGACGCGCCCCGATGCTCATCGCGGCCCCGCGTGAATGAACAGGAAGCCGATGACCATCGAAATCGAATGGCCGATCATCACCGGCATCGTCGGCACCTTGCTGGTGCTGCTCGCATTCTTCCTGCTGCAGGCGCGCAAGCTGCACGGCAACGGCCCGGTGTATCAACTGCTGAACGCGATCGGCGCGGCCGCGATCATCGTGTCGCTGTTCTACCAGTTCAATCTCGCGTCGATGATTCTGGAGATCGCGTGGCTGTTGATCAGCTTGTACGGCATCGCGGTCGGTATTCGGCACCGGCGCGCAGCAAGCGACGACCACGGTTCGCCATGGAACGAAGCTTCGCGGCCGAGGAAAGGCCCGCCGTAATTCAATACGCGTCGCCCGCCGCGGTGATCGCCTGTTCCAGTTGATCGGCCAACGGGCCGATCTCGCCGATCACCCGGTCCAGCTCCGCCGACGTGAGCAACGAGTAAGGACGGTTCTCGCACAGGTGCAGATACGGCGCGCCGTCCAGATCACTGACCGCCAGATATCCCGTGCGCTGTTCCCAGTTAAAACGCAAGCACCGCTTGGCGTCCATGCCGACGAGCGGGCCGATCGGCGTGGACACCCGCAAGTAACGATGGCCATCCTCGCCTTCCATCTCCACCAGGTACATACCCTGATGGCGGCCGTCGCGCACCTCGAGATCGAAACTCAAGAGGTACGGATCGTTGGTCTTCAGCTTGTATTTGCCGCTCAGGTGCGAACGCACTTCCTCGAAACTGCGCATGATCGAATTCCATCCCATGTTCGGGATGCTATGTTAGCCGGATGCCGCAACGGATGACGCAGGTCAAGCCCGAATACCGCCGCATCTACGACGCGGTGCGCGCGATTCCGCGCGGCCGCGTGGCGAGTTACGGCGAAATCGCCGCCCGCGCCGGCTTGCCCGGCCGTGCGCGGCTTACGGGACGGGCGCTCAGCGAGACGCCCGATGATCCTCAGCTTCCCTGGCATCGCGTGGTGCGCGCGGATGGCCGCCTCGCGTGCATGCGCGGACAGCGCGAACAGGCGCGCCGCCTGCGCGCCGAAGGCGTGGAAGTGCGCGATGGCCGCGTGCGCATGAGCACGCACGGGCTGCATCACGATCTGGATCGCGAGATCTGGGGAAGCGGGCGCTAGCTGCTCAAATCCTTCCCAGCACCAGCAGCACGATGATGATGATCAGGATGATGCCGAGCAGACCGCTCGGTCCGTAGCCCCAACCGCGGCTGTAGGGCCAACTTGGAATCGCGCCGATCAGCAGCAGGATCAGGATGATGATCAGAATGGTGCCGAGCATGTCGAATTCCTTGTCTGAGGCAGGCACCCGCCTGCGGCGCCAATCATCTTGCGACGCGGTATCGTCCGCAACTCCGCGCGTTACGCCGCGTTTCCCTTGACGCATTTGACCGCGGCCGATCTAATATGCGGCTCGCCGTGCGCAATGTGCGGCAGGGCAGCCCATCACTCCGGACGCGCAACGCGCATCTCCGGATGATTCATCGGCAGCGATGGCCAGGTAGCTCAGTTGGTAGAGCAGAGGACTGAAAATCCTCGTGTCGGTGGTTCGATTCCGCCCCTGGCCACCAATAATTTCAAGCACTTACGAACTACTTTACAAGCTGCAACTTGAGCGCTTGTGCCGTAAACGTGCCATCGATCCGGCACGCCGCACCGCGAAGGTGGTCCGCTGCGAGATGCGCGTAACGCAACACCATCTCGTAACTCGCCCAACCGCCGAGCTCCATCAGCTCGCGCAGCGGTGTTCCGTTTTGCACGTGCCATGAAGCCCATGTGTGCCTCAGGTCGTGCCAACGAAACGTCTTCTCGATACCCGCACGCTCCAACGCCCGCTTCCATGCCTTGGTCGAACACGCCTTCACCGGATGCCGCCTTCGCCTTCCATAGGTAAAAACGTAGTCCTGGTGTCGACCCACGCACTTTCGCACCACTTCCAGCGCATCCTCGTTCAAGGGAACGCCAATGGCCCTTCCGGCCTTGGCCTGATCCGGATGGATCCACGCCACGCGGCGAGCCATGTCGACCTGGTCCCAGCGCAGGAACGACACGTTGCGCTGCCGGAGTCCCGTTGCTAATGCGAATTGCGCCATGTCCCGAAGGTGCCGCGGCAACTCGTTCAAGAGCCGCCGTGCCTCTTCCGGAGACAGGAAGCGCACGCGCTGCCTCGGTTCCCGGTACAGCCGGACTTTCGGGATGTGATCCAGCCATTCCCAATCGTCCCTTGCTCGCCTCAAGATCGAACGGATCAACGCCAAGTAGCGGTTAGCGTTTGCAGGGCTCGATTCTTTGGCCTTGCGCTCGCCGATCTTTTCGACCACGTCCCGCGTCACTTGCGAAAGCATCAAATGACCCAGGTGCCGATCCAACCACCGCAACTGTGCAACGTCTTTCTTGTGCGATCTCTTGTGGCGTGTTTCCTTCACCCACCGCACCGTCGCCTCTTGCCAGCTTCGCTCAGGCTTGACGCCTAAGCGTTGCTCTTCCCAGCAGCGGACCTTCAAACGGTCCTCGTACTCCTGCGCGAGCTGCCGGTCCGCAATCCCAGAAGATCGGCGTATTCGCTGGCCGTGTGGTGTGGTGAAGTCGACCCACCAGACATCACCGCGTTTGATGACTCCCATTTGGATTCCTCCAAGTCGGAGCCACTTAGCGGCGCTTGCCATCGTCGAGCGTAAAGCTGACGGAGATACGTAGCAAGGTCGTCTTCGAGGAACACCCAGCGCTTGCCCGGTTTTGCGGCCTTGAGCCGGCCCTGGCGGGCGTGCACTCGCAGCACCGCCGGCGACATGCGCAGGAACAGCGCGGCTTCCTGCAGATCGAGCGTGCGCATGGCTTAGTCCTTTTCATGGTCGCGCACTCGCGTGTTGTAGCGCCGCGCTTTCAAACGGACCTTGCGATCCAGGTACGCGGCCAGCCCTTCCGACAGTGGGTTGTCTTCGTGATAACGCTCCAGAGCGTGCAGGAATTCGCCTAAGCCTTCGCTGTAATCGGCAATGCCCTCGCGCGCCATGAAAGAGGACAGGCCCCACAAGCCACTCTTGAAGATCGCGTCATCGCTCGGAGGCCGCGCCTTGTCCACGTGCTGCATGAGCGGCGCATCCGCGGGAACGTCCCACACGCTGGCGAGTGCTTCCCAGACAGGATGTGTCGGCCAGCGACTACGCGTTTCGTCGGAATCGGACGGCTGCGCGAGCCGCAGCCAGTCGGTTGCGAGATAGCGCCACCACGCGCCCAGGTGGGCAGGGCGTCAGCAACTGCGCCTCGAAGCACTTCGGGCAAGGCTTC
>DATFCO010000114.1:0-11661 GCA_035253005.1 Rhodanobacteraceae bacterium | reverse complement strand
CAGATCAAGGGATTCGGCAGCTACGGTTTTCCGGAAAGCCACGCGGCGAGTTTCGCGATCCTCGCCTACGCTTCGTCGTGGCTGAAGTGCCATCACGCGGCCGCGTTCGCCTGCGCGTTGCTCAACAGCCAGCCGATGGGTTTCTACGCGCCCAGCCAGATCGTGCAGGATGCGCAGCGTCACAGTGTGCGCGTGCTGCCCGTGGACGTGCGCTACAGCGACTGGGATTGCACGCTGGAGGATTCGCAGGACGGACCGGCGATTCGTCTGGGTTTGCGGCAGGTGCGAGGTTGTTCTGAAAAAGCTGCGCGAAGATTGATAGCCGCGCGTGCGCAACGTGCCTTCATCGATGTCGCCGATCTTTGCGCACGCGCCGGACTGGATTCTTCGCATCGCACGCTGCTGGCACGCTGCGGCGCGCTGCGCGGTCTGGCGGGACATCGCCACGGCGCGCACTGGGCGGCAATCGGCGTGGAAGCGCATCGGCCGTTGTTCGAACACCGCAGCCCGGATGAAAGCGCGATGTACCTGCCGCCGCCTTCGATCGCGGAAAACGTGCACGCCGATTACGCGCACACCGGGCTGACGCTCGGTCCGCATCCGCTGAAACTGCTGCGCGCGCGATTACGTTCGCAGCGCTGGCTGGATTCGAAGCAGTTGCAGGCGCTGCCGCACGAAAGCGAGGTGCGATTGGCCGGCCTGGTGACGCAACGCCAACGCCCGCAAACCGCCAGCGGAATCACCTTCATAACGCTGGAAGACGAGCACGGACCGGTCAACGTGATCGTGCGGCGCGACGTCGCCGCCCGGCAATGGCGGCCGTATCTGGAAGCGAAATTGATGGGCGTGCAGGGCAGGTGGGAGTGCGTGGACGGCGTCAGCCACCTGATCGCGCATCGGCTGTTCGATGTCAGCGAGATGCTGGGCGAACTGGACGCGCGCTCGCGTGATTTTCATTGAAGAGCCGGGAATCGGAAATCGGAAATCGAAAGCACCAATCGTCGTCATTCCGGGGCTGCCGCGGATGCAAACCGCGGCAGAACCCGGAATCTGATTTTGCAGATTGCCGAAGAGCAGATTCCGGGCTCCGTTTCCTCGTGCCTCGGAAACGGCCCCGGAATGACGGCTACTTTTCCCTCGATACTTCCGCCACCTTGCGCAAATCCTCGATCAATTCGTTCAACATCGCTTCGCGGGTTTGCGGGTCGGGCGCTCGCAGCAATGCAGAAGGATGCCAGGTGGCGATGCCGCGCACGTTCTCGCCCAGATCGCGCCATTCGCCGCGTTCGCGGGTGATGCGGAAGGCGTTGCCGAACATCGTTTGCGCGGCCATCGCGCCCAGGCCGACCACGATGCGCGGCTGCACGCGCAGCAATTCCGCCGCCAGCCACATCCGGCAGGCGGCCTGTTCGGATGCATTGGCGCTCTTGTGCAGGCGGCGCTTGCCGCGCAATTCGTATTTGAAGTGCTTGACGGTGTTGGTGAGATAGAGCGACTCGCGCGTCAGGCCGGCGGCTTCCAATGCTTCATCGAGCAGGTGGCCCGCAGGTCCGACGAAGGGACGTCCTTCAATGTCTTCCTGCGCGCCGGGCTGTTCGCCGATCAGCATGATCGTCGCGCGTTGCGGGCCTTCGCCGAAGACAGTTTGTGTGGCCCCGCGCCACAATGGGCACGCGTGACAATCCGTTGCCTCGCGGCGCACCTCGGCGAGCCGTCCGCGCGGAATCACGCTCACTGGTTTGGCGAGCGGCACGCGCGGCACATCCGGTGCCATGGAACGGGCTTTGTGGCGGTCCGTCACGCCGCGACCTTCGCGCCGGAGACGTGCACTCGATGTCAATTCCGCGCACGCCTAGCCCCTTAAGTTAAGGCTGAGGCTGCGCGCCTGCGCGATGCAAAGTAACGCATCGCGTGCGCAGCCGAAGGCTCGAGGCAGGAAGCCGAGGGCCGGGTTGCTTGGCGAGATCAGGAAGATCGAGCCTAGCAACGATCAAACCCTTGCGAACAAGGGTTTGATGGAGTTGTGGAGATTGGGACGCTGGTAGAACCGAGATGTGCGGCAGACCAAAGCTCTCCTGACAGATAGCGTCGCGGGCCGGGAGCGGCTACCATCCGCGTTTCGGCCGTGCACGGTGCGCGGCAGCGGGTCGCGCCTCGCGCTCGATCATGGCGGGGTTTTTCAGCCCCTTTAATAAAGGGCGGAAACGATTGCGTAGCAAGCGTTTCGGTGGTTGTGGAAGCATGCGACCGGATTTGAATTTGATCAGTCCCAAATCTAGCGACAGTTTCGATCGGAGATTGCTGGCATGACGCGAGTGCTCGAATTCATCGTGGCCATCATCCTGGTGTTCATCGCGGCCGTAATCGTGGGCGTGTTCTTGCCCTCGCATGGACATATCGAGCGGTCGCTCTCCATCAGCCACGATCCGCACCAGACCTACGACCTGCTCAATAACTTTCGGCGCTTCGACGATTACGCGGGCGTGGTGTTGAAGGCCGAGGATCCGGGCCTGCAAATGAGTCTCTCCGGCGCTCCCTACGGGCCGGGTGCGAAGGTGAGCTGGAGTGGCGGTATCGACAATGTTCCCGAGAGCACGCTCACCAACCAATCCGGCAATCTCGATCCCACCGGGCGCGGCGAGATCGTATGGGCGCTCGACAGCGCGGCATGGCGCGGCCACAACAAGCAGTTCACGCTGGATCTGGAGCCGACCAACAACCAGCGCCTGACCAAGGTGACCTGGTCCTACGACGTGGATTACGGCTGGAATCTGCTGGACCGCTATTCGCGTTTCTTTCTGCGCGGCGCTCCGGACACGCTGATCCAGTACAGCCTCAATCACTTGCAGGACACGCTGGCGGCGATTCCCAACGTCGATTACACCAAGACGCCGATGCGGATCGTGTCCACGCCGGCGCAACCGATCCTGTTCGTCTCCACGCAGGCCCCGCGCACGCTGGATGACGTGGATGCCGCGACCGCCAAGGCGATGCAAGAGATCGACGCGGCATTGAAGAAACTCAACGTGCACCAGAACGGGCCGCGCATCACCATCACCACCGATTACGGCGACGAGAACTACGTGTTCGACGTGGCGGTGCCGATCGATGCGACCAGCCTCACCGTCAACGGCCAGGCGGTCGATCTCACCAAGTTGACCGCGCAGGCGGAAAACGCGCCGGGTGCCACTCCGGTGACAGCGGCTTCCGCGGGTGCGCCGGCCAGTGGCGCTTCGGCCGCCCCGCCGGCCAGTGGCGGTTCCTCGAGTGTACCGGCCAGCGGCGGTTCCTCGGGTGCGCCGCCGGCATTGACTCCGGGTACCGTGGATTCCAAGGGCAATCTCGTCGTCGACGGCAACGTGCGCGCGGCGATGCTGCCGGGCGGTTCGGCGCTGGAGAGCGACTGGCAGGGCACGCCGGCGGGAATTCCGCTGATGCGCCTGGCGTTGAAGGCCTATTGCCTGACGCACGGCTACGCCTTCGACGACACCACCCATCGTTATTACGATGAACTGGTTTCGCTGCCCAACGTCGCTTACGACCAGCAGCAGTTCCGCGTGTTCCTGCCGTTGCTCGGCAACGATGTGCCGAAGCAGACGCCGGAACAGGCTTCCGGCAAGGTCGGTCCATTACCGCCGCTGAATCCGGCCGCGTGGCAGACCGCCGCGCCGCCTCCGCCGCAGAACGCCGCCGGAAACAAGAAAGCCGAGACGAAGAAGAAACCCGCGCCCGCGGCGAAACATCACCGCCGCTGAGCTTCGATTGAACTGGAGAAAAAGCCCGCCGTTTCGGCGGGTTTTTTTTGCTCCACGATGGGACCCATCAATGGGCGACACTTTGATGAAAGTGTGGCCATGGATGGCCACTTTTTGATCTTCGCGATCAGGGAAGATCGCATAACATAGGCCGATGATCGAAACCGAAGCCTTGAGCAAGCGCTACGGCGCATTGCAGGCGGTGAAGGATTTGAACTTGCGCGTGGCGGCGGGGCAGGTGCTCGGCCTGCTCGGGCCCAACGGCGCGGGAAAATCCACCTCGATGCGCATGATCGCCGGATTCCTGTTGCCGAGTTCCGGCCGCGCGCGCGTGTGCGGACACGACGTGGTGCGCGATCCGCTCGCCGCAAGACGCGCGCTGGGATATCTGCCGGAAGGCGCGCCGAGCTATGGCGAGATGAAGGTGCGCGAGTTCCTGCTGTTCGTGGCGCGCGTGCGCGGATTGAGCGGCATTCCACGCAACCGCCGACTGGACGAGATGATCGCACTGCTGCAATTGCAATCGGTACTGGAACAATCGATCGAGACGCTGTCGAAAGGATTCCGCCGTCGTGTCTGCCTGGCGCAGGCGCTGCTGCACGATCCGCCTGCGCTGATCCTGGACGAGCCGACCGACGGTCTCGATCCCAACCAGCAGCGCGAGGTGCACTCCCTGATCCGCGACATGGCGCGCGACCGCGCGATCATCCTCTGCACGCATGCCTTGAACGAGGTGCGCACGGTATGCAACCGCGTCGCGATCCTCAGCAGCGGCAGGTTACGCGCGCAAGGCACGCCGGCGGAACTGGAGATGCAGTCGCGCTATCACGGCGCGGTGAGCTTCCACGCGCCGGCCAATGCCTTGCTGCGCGAACTGCTGGCGCGCCTGCCGGAGGTAGACAGCGTGGAAGTCGATCCCGCAGACGGCCGCGTCACCGTCTTTCCGCGCGCGGGCAAAACGATCCTCAACGAGGTGCAGCATCTGCTGGAAGCGCAGCGCGTGCAGGTGGACGAATTGCAACTGGAGCGCGGGCGGCTGGACGAAGTGTTCCGTCGCATCACCGACGGCGAATTCGAAGCGAAAGCTGCATGAACGACCGCTGCGCCGAGGAAAACCGGTTCCAGGGCCGGCCTCTTCGCGGCAGTGCTTTCGCGGGCGTGCTGCTGCGCGAATTGCGCGGCTATCTGATCACGCCCGTGGCCTGGCTGTTCACCGTGATCTTCCTGCTGCTGGCCGGCGCGCTGACGTTTTATCTCGGCGGTTTCTTCGAACGCGGCCAGGCCGATCTGCAACCGTTCTTCCAGTTTCATCCCTGGCTGTACCTGGTGCTGGTGCCGGCCGTGGCGATGCGCTTGTGGGCCGAGGAACGCCGCAGCGGCACATTGGAATTGCTGCTGACCTTGCCGATCCGGCCGTGGCAGGCGGTACTCGCCAAATTCTTCGCCGCGTGGATCTGCGTCGGCGTCGCACTGGCGCTGACATTCCCGATGTGGCTCACCGTCGTCTATCTCGGCAGTCCCGACAACGGCGTGATCCTCGCCGGTTACGTCGGCAGTCTGCTGCTGGCCGGAGCGTTTCTCGCCATCGGCGAATGCGTTTCGGCATTGACGCGCAGCCAGGTGATCGCCTTCATCCTGACCGTCGCGATCTGTTTCCTGTTGCTGATGGCGGGCTATCCGCTGGTGCAGGGGCCGCTGCAGGCGCTAGGCTGGCCCGCGCTCGCCAACGGATTATCCGATCTCAGCCTCTATGTTCACTTCAACGCGATCTCGCGCGGCGTGCTGGATCTGCGCGATATGGCGTATTTCATCTTGACGATCGCGTTCTGGCTGACCGCTTGCGTGATCGTGCTCGACACGAAGCGGGGCATATAGCGCATGTACTGGGGCAAACGTCCGCGCCTGAACGCGATCGTTGCGGTGCTGCTGCTGGCCGGGCTGTACATCCTGCTGGTGCTCGGCAGTTCCGCCGCGCTGCGCGGCGCGCGCGTGGATCTCACAGCGGACAGGCTGTACACGCTCTCGCCGGGCACGCTGCGCATCATTTCGTCGTTGCGCCAACCGTTGCAGATGACGCTGTACTTCTCCGACGTGGCCAGCCGCGATCTGCCGCAACTGCGCGCCTACCGCCAGCGCGTCGGCGACATGCTGGAGGAAATCGCGCGCCGTTCGCACGGCCGCATCCGTTTCCAGGTGATCGATCCGCAACCGTATTCGGAAGACGAGGACCGCGCTTCCGCCGCCGGCCTCACCGCGATGCCCGGCAACACCACCGACGAGAAGCTGTATTTCGGTCTGGCCGCGCGCAATCTCGCTGATGGCCGCAGCGGATCGATTCCGTTCTTCCTGCCCGATCGTGAGCCGCTGCTGGAATACGATATCGCCAAGCTGATCCTGGAATTGAGCCAGGCCGGCAAACCGCGCGTGGACGTGCTGAGTTCGCTGCCGGTCGCCGGCGTCGCCGATGCTTCGACACGCCAGACACAGCGCCCCTGGACGGCATTGCAGCAATTGCGGCAGTTGTTCGATGTGCATCTGCTGCAATCACAAGGCTTGAGGAAGATCGATCCCGCCACTCGGGTTCTGGTGCTGATCGCACCGCGCGCGTTGCCCGACGATGCGGCGTACGCGATCGACCAGTATATCCTGCACGGCGGCAAGCTCGTGGTGTTCGTCGATCCGGACGTGGAAATGGATGCCGGCAGGCCTTCGGACCTGCCGCGTCTGTTCAAGGCCTGGGGCATCGAGTTCGATCCGGACCAGGTCGTGCTCGACCGCGACCGCGCACTGACCATCCAGACGGCGGATGGAACGCCGATGCGCCATCCGGCGGTCCTCGGTTTTTCCGGCAGCGACTTGAACCGCGATGATCCGGTGACGGCGGCGCTCGGCACGATCAACGTTTCCAGCACCGGACATTTCGAACTCGCGGGGAAAACCGATACCAAACTGGAGCCGCTGATCCAGAGTTCCGCCGGCGCGATGCTGACGTCCGCGCAGCGTGTGCGCGATGCGATCGATCCCGCGACGCTGTACACCGGTTACGTGACGAGCGGCGAGCACTACGCCATCGCCGCGCGAGCCACCGGCCGTTTCGTCTCCGCATTTCCGCGCAGGTCGGGCGTGGACCATCTGGATCGCGCGAACGCGCAATGCCAGGTATTGCTGATCGCCGACAGCGACGTGCTGTCGGACCGGCTGTGGGTGCAGTTGACGCCTTCGTCCGGCCAGCCCGTGGCGAATGCTTTCGCCAACAACGGCGATTTCTTTCTCAACGCGGTGGATGCGCTGGCCGGAGCGCCCGACCTGATTTCGATCCGCGGCCGCGCTGTGGCGGACCGTCCGTTCACCACCGTGGAAAACCTGCGCCGAGCGGCGGACGAGAAGTTCAAGGCCAAGCAGAACGAATTGCTGGTGGAGCTGGCCGACACCGAGGCGCGGCTGACCACGTTGCAGGCACAGGGCGGAAACGGTTCGACCGCATCGCAGAAGAGCGCGGTGGATCAATTCATCAAGCGCAAACTGCAAATCCGCGCCGAGCTGCGCGAAGTACAGCGGCAACTGGACGCGGACATCGAGACGCTGGGCGCGCGATTGAAATTCATCGACATCCTGCTGATGCCGATCCTGCTGACGTTGATCGCGCTGGCTTACGGCGCGTGGCGTGCGCGCCGCAAGGCGGGAGGCCCGATCGCGTGAGCGCTGCGCCGGTGCCATTGCGCGGAAATTGGAGAGGCGTAGTGCTCGCGCTCCTCGGTGCCAGTGCGGTAGGGCTCGGCGCATTCGGTGCGCACGCATTGCGCGACGTGCTGACGCCGGCGTCGCTGGAAATCTGGCGGACCGCGGTGCAATACCACTTCTGGCACACGCTGGCGTTCGCATTGGCGGCGATGATACGGACGTCGCGATCAATCGCGCGCGCGGCGATGTGGCTCCTTGCCATCGGCGTGCTGTTGTTCTGCGGCAGCCTGTACGCGCTGGCGCTAGGTGCGCCGCGCTGGGCGGGGGCGATCACGCCTGTCGGCGGTGTCGCATTCATCCTCGGGTGGATCGCACTGGGCACCGCTCTGGTGCGAAGAGAGAAGTAAAGCGGAAAGATGTCGGCTTTCCGGTCCCGCACCCGAGCCGAGTGCGATTCATTAAGGGCTCCTATGGCTACACCATCGATCCCACGCGGTTTCGACTACGAACTGGCCGTTGCGCACCTGAACAAACGCGACCGCAAACTCGCGGCCTGGATGAAGAAAATCGGCCCGCTCGAGCGCGACTTCAAAGCGCGTTTCGATCCGGTCGACGCACTGGCGCGCGCGATCCTGTATCAGCAGTTGTCGGGAAAAGCGGCCGCGACGATCGTCGGCCGCGTCGAAAAGTTGATGCCGCGCGGCAGGAAGATCACGGTTGCGGGGATCGAAGGCGCGAGTGACGAGGCGCTGCGCGCGGCCGGCGTGTCGCGCAACAAGATCGCGGCGCTGCGCGATCTCGCGGCGAAATCGCGTGCGGGCATCGTGCCGACGCAGAAGCAACTCGCGCGCATGGACAATCAGGAACTGATCGATCACCTGATCCAGGTGCGCGGCATCGGCCGCTGGACGGTGGAGATGATGCTGATGTTCCGCCTCGGCCGCGCCGACGTATTGCCGGTGCACGATCTCGGCATCCGCAAGGGCGCGCAAATCGCGCACCGCATGAAGGAAATTCCGAAGCCGCTGGAGCTGGAATCGTTCGGCGAAATCTGGGCACCCTACCGCACGCTCGCCAGTTTCTATCTCTGGAAAATCTGCGAAGCAGCCAATCCGCCGAAAAAGAAGAACGGAAAGCCGGTGAAGCGGTCGCAAGATTGAATGGAGCCGACGAGCATCCATCCCTGGTGCGGCTTCCCGCCCGTACACTTGTGCGTGCGTTTGCCGGCTAAGCGCGCCGGCTCACCCAGTGCCACGGCTCATACGCAATGCCGCGTGGATTTCCGCGCGGATAGGACAGATGAAATCCGAATTTCGCGGCGTTACGGGTGAGCCATGCGAATGCGGATGAGCCTTCGAATTCCTCTTCCAATGGCGCAAAACCCGGCGTGGTGAGATCGAGCGCGCGGCCGGAGTGATGTTCGCTGTAACCCGGCGCGGCGCTGACGCGCAGGATTTCATCGATCGACAAACCGTGCGCGAGTTTGCGTTCCAGGATGCCTAACTGATATTCGATCGAGCGGAATGCCGAGACGACTTGCAGTTCGACACCGTCGTGCTGCGACGCTTCGCGCATGGCGGCGAATGCGCGCGCGGCGAAAGGTATGAGCCATTGCTCGCGTCCGTGGATATCGAGGCCGATGCTGGTCAATCGCGCGGGCTCGTGCTGCAAACGCAGGCGGTGCACGCGCGCATAGTTGCGTGGAACACCCATCGCATGGGCACGTTCGATCAACGCGCGACGTTGAGCGTGATCGCGGCAACGCTGCGGAGTGTTGCCAACGCTCATTGCTTGCCGGACAGCAGGGCAACGGCAGCGTCGGGGTCTTCGACCTCGATCACTAGTTCCTTGTAGCTCTCGTCGCGCAGTTCCACGATGATCGTACTGTCCGGGTTGCGCACGTCCCAGAAGATGCGGTCCCCGTGCAGATGGAACGTGCCCGCCGCGAACAGTCCTGGAATATCCGTGCCCGCGGTGCGCCAGCCTTTGGACTCCTGAAACGCAAACGGATCCCTGCGCGCATTCAGGATGTGCGGGCGCGGGATCTCGAGCCGGCTGCGCAACGACCAAAGCTTGTGCAGGCCTTCGACCTCGAACACGAAGTTGTCGCCTTCCAGCGTGATCCTGACCACGAGCTTGCTCCGGAATTCTTCCGCGAGATGATGCATCACTAATGCGGTTTCTGCATCGCGATCCATTACGCGACATCTGCGATCACGCGCGCATCCACGTGTTCGGGCTTGGCGTAGTCGGCGGCCGAGGGTATCAGCCGGACGAACCCGCGGAAGTGGACGCCGGCGCCGCGCCGGGCAATGTCATCGCGTGGAATCCCGCGATCTTGCCGTCGGTGCCGCAGGCGATCTGTGCGGCGAGGTCGCCGTTCTGGAATTTCATCGGCACGGTGATTACGACGTAGCCGCCGCTCATGCTGTTGTGCGGCGTGCCGCGCGAAACCGGCTGACCGAATTTCGCCGGCAGCGATTGCCAGGCCTGCTTCAACTGGTCGGGCGAGAGGCCCGCCTTCATGGTGTCGTTGAAATCCATTTCCGCGCCCGCGTAATCGCCCTTGTCGAGTGCGGCCAGCAGGGCCGTCATCTTGTTGTTGCACGACTCGATCGCAGCAGCCGAGGCCTGCGGCGCCAGCGCGTTGATCGACTGCTGTGGCATGGTGGTCGGAGGCGCGGTCTTGTTACCGCTGGTTTGCGCCAGCGCGGAGATGGAGATCATGCCGATTGCGAGGGCGAAGATACGAAGCTCCTTCATTCCGGTTCTCCTTGTGAAATCCGCAAGGGTAGAGGCGAGCCGATAAGAACGAAGTTAAAGCGCACGCCTGAGGAACAGCACCACCCCGAAGTAGTTGTGGGCCGTCGATGTCGCGCTGACCAGCTCCCATCCATCCCTGCCGAGTTGTTGAAGCGTTTCCTGCGCGGCCTGCTCGTTGAACCCGAGGAAGCCGGGTTTCAGTTTGACCACCCTGTAATCGAAACGTTGCCGCTCTGAATTCATTGTCGTTCTCCGGGTATCCATCAATCTTTGGCGGGCCGCACCGGTTCGGGCCTGATCCGTCCCGCTTTGCGCAACGCGTCACGCAATACGTACTCGATCTGCGCGTTGAGGCTGCGCAAATCGTCGCTGGCCCAGCGCTGCATCGCATCCAGCACCTGCGGGCTGATGCGCAGCGGGTAGGATTTCTTGTCAGCAGCCATCCAGGAGTCAACCGCTGTACAAAGTGCCCGTATTCAACACCGGCTGCGTGCCGCGTTCGCCGCACAGCACCACCAGCAGGTTGGAAACCATCGCGGCCCTGCGTTCTTCGTCCAGTTCCACCACGCCGCGCTGGCTCAACTGATCCAACGCCATCTGCACCATGCTGACCGCGCCTTCCACGATGCGCGTGCGCGCGGCGATGATCGCGCCGGCCTGTTGACGCTGCAGCATCGCCTGGGCGATTTCCTGCGCGTAGGCGAGGTGACTGATGCGCGCTTCGATCACCTTCACGCCGGCCTTGCCTAGGCGTTCCTGGATTTCGTCGCGCAGGTGCGTGGTGATCTCGTCGCCGTGGCTGCGCAGCGAAGGTTTCGCGTCGTCGTGCGAATCGTAGGGATAGCTCTGTGCCATCTGCCGTAGCGCCGATTCGCTCTGGATGTGCACGTAGTTCTCGTAATCGTCCACCTGGAACACGGCTTCGGCGGTATCGACCACCTGCCAGACGATCACCGCGGCGATCTCGATCGGATTGGCATCGAAATCATTGACCTTGAGCTTGTTGGATTCGAAGTTGCGCACGCGCAAGCTGACGGGCCGCTTGGCATAGAACGGATTGGTCCAGCGCAATCCGGTGTCGCGCGCCGTGCCGGCGTAGCGGCCGAACAACTGCATCACCACGCCCTGGTTCGGCTGCACCTGGAAGAAGCCCTTGGTGAGAAACACCAGGATCACGAATGCGATCACCGCGATCACGATATACGCGGGCCGCTGCATGACGCCGCCGCCGAAGAACAGCGCGCCGCAGCAGAAATACAGCAGCACGAACAGGATCGCGGTCGGGATGCCGGCGATCGAAAAGGCACGGGTTTCGTTCATGGCGTGCTCCGGTTGATGGTCGGCGAGTAAGATATCTTTTTGATATCAAAATGACAAGAACCAGCCGACAAGCGGCGCTGGCGGATCGAAGCCGCGTCGCTATATCAATGAGTTGAGGCAGAAACCGCAGGTGGTTTGCGCA
>DATFCO010000113.1:0-2194 GCA_035253005.1 Rhodanobacteraceae bacterium | reverse complement strand
GTCCACACCGCGTACTCGCCGACTTCGCGGCTGGGCCAGTCGAACTCGGCGCTTTTTTTCTTCGCGAGCGCGGCGAACGGCGCCAGCGCATCCTCGCGCGCGCGATCATGGAACATGCGCACGATGCGATAGCCCACGCTGTCGGCCGCGGCGCGTGCCTGCCAATTTTCAACGTATGGTTTTAATCCGAGCAGTCGAGTGCAGGATGCACTCGTCCCGGCCGGCACAGGGATGTGCGATGAGCCGGGATCACACGTTGCGATGACCTGCAACAGCACCTTCTGCCAGCGCGCCAGGAACAGCGCGTGGTTGTCGAGCTGGATGTCCAGCAAGTCGGGAGGTGCGAAATGATCGCGGCCTGCGAGGTCATCGCGGATCTGCTGCGCGCGTGCGCCCTGGTCGTAACCGCCGTTGCCCAGCAATTGCAGCGCACCGTCGTCCACCAGCCGCTGATTGGCCGTCCACAATCTTCCATCGGGCGGATCGATGATCTGCGGATCCTGCGCGGGCGTCGCGAAGCCGATCCAGCCGGAGTCCGGTTTGCTCCAATCTGCCGGAACCGATGGATCGAATCCGTTGCGCACGGGAATCGCGCTGCCGGCGATGCTCCAGCCGATGTGGCCCTGCGAATCCGCGACGACGAGATTTTGCGGCGGGATGCCGATCAGCGGCGCCCAGCCCAGCGCATCTTCCACGCTGCGCGAATCTTCCAGCTTCACCAGGTCGAGATTGACGGCGCGCGGCAGATGCGCGATCCAAGCCAGCGCCAGCGGCGTGCAGTCGACATCCCTGGCCATGATCGGACCGAAGATCGTGTCTTGGACGATCAGATGGCGATCGGGTGCGCCGTGCACATGGATGATTTCTTCATGACGTTCGATCGTGGCCCAGCCGATCGCGGTCTTGTAGCGCGCAGGATCTTTCGGGTCGCGGATCACGCGCACCCAATCCATCCAGTCGCCTTCTGAATTGGTGAAGCCCCAGGCGATCCGGCCGTTGCTGCCGATCACCAGCGCCGGTGCGCCGGGCAGGGTGACGCCGGCCAACTGGCGCGTGCGATGCGGATCGGTGGGATCCGGATACCGCATGACAGCGCGATACCAGATATCGGGCACGCGCAGACCCAGATGCGGATCGTTGGCGAGCAACGCCGCGCCGTTGCCGAGGCGACCCGCCACCGCGAAACCGTTGCTGCCGACGCCGCTGTCGGCGCGATCGGCAGCGATGACCGCGGCAACGCCGCTCGTAGCGGTCTTTTCCGGTTTCAGTTTGCGCAGATCGAACACGTTCGCGTCCGGCATCGGCGCCGCCGCGGCGACTTCTCCTCTGAGCGGCGCTTCCCATTGCGAATCGGGCGCGAGCAGGAAATCGGCGAGCGCCTTCGGCACCGCCGCGCGCAGCCGCGCGATATTCAACTCGCGCTCGTTCTCGCCGTCCTGGTTGAGATCGAGATACATCGAATCGATCGCGAGGAGGGAATCCGCAGGCTGCCACGGCTCCGGCGTCGCCCGCAGCAACAGGTATTCCCAAGGCCGCACCGGCAGCGCATTCAAACCGGCATTGACGCCGCGCGTGTAGGCGTCCAGCAGCACGCGCTGCGCAGCGGGCAACTGCGAAAGCTGGATTTCCGCCAGCGCCCGGAAACGGTGGCGGCGATGGTTCTCGTCCACCTTCAACGCCGGCGCGCCGACCAGTTCCGACAACTCGCCTGCGGCATTGCGCCGCAGCAGATCCATCTGAAAGAAACGTTCCTGGCCGTGCAGGAAACCGAGCGCGAAGGCGAGATCGTCTCGGCTGCCGGCGGTGATCAATGGCGTTCCGCGCGCGTCGCGTGCGATCGTCACGGGCGCCGACAAGCCGCGCAAGGCGATCGTGCCGTCGAGCCGGGGACGGCTTCCGGCCAGCAATAACCACACGCACAGCACCGCCAGCGCGATCAGCAGCAGCAACCCTGCGACGATGCGGGCGAGCCAGCGCATGTGATTCCTTACATTGCCGTCATTCCCGCGCAAGCGGGACAAATTCGTCTGGAACGAATTTGAACAGCCGAAGGCTGGCCCGAAGGGCAAAGTCCACGGACGGACTTTGTAATCCAATGACTCTGATTATTGCAAGCAAAGGCGCTGGACTCCGGGTTCCGCCGCGATGAAGCCGCGGCGGCCCCGGACTGACGAAGTGCTTGTTTCTGCGGCCG
>DATFCO010000112.1:0-5388 GCA_035253005.1 Rhodanobacteraceae bacterium | reverse complement strand
TCGGCCAGCGCGGGCTGCTCGATTAGGTTGTTGTGATTGCCCGGAATGTCCACGACCTCGACGGTCCCGCTGACCGATTCGTCCCAACCCAGGGCGCGTGACGATTCCATGCCCTTGCATTGTTCCATGGCACGGAACAGCGTCAGCGAGAGGTCGCTGGGCGGCGCGCGGTAGGCCATATGCGCGCGCTCGTGTACTCGCTCGATCTCGCGATACCGCAAAGCATGCGGCAGCGGGCGATTCGACAACCGCAGCGAGCGCACCATCACTTCGTCGCTGACGCGCCGCACGCGCCAGCCGATCGCATGCGCCAGCATCGCCAGCTTGCCTTTGAAGCCGAGTCCACGCGCGCGCTCCAGCCGCTCGTGCCAGACACGCCCGAGCTCGGCGAGCTGATGGTCGCGTTCGAACCGGCGATGAGCCGGACCATAGGTGTCGAACAGCGCCAGCAACCCGATCGCTTCGCCTTGCTCGCGAAGTTCCCGGGCCATTTCGTAAGCGATCATGCCGCCCATCGAGCCGCCCGCGAAGAAATAAGGCCCGTGCGGCTGCAAGGCGCGGATCTCCCTCAGATAACGGGTGGCCATCGCGGTCACGGATTCCAGCGGGGGCGTCACTCCATCCAGCCCCACCGCCTGCACTCCGTAGAACGGTTGATCGTCTCCCAAGGCTTTGGCGAGCGGCACGTAATTCAGCACATTGCCACCTACCGCGTGGATACAGAAAAGCGGAGGCAATGTGCCGTTAGGTTGAATCGGAACGAGGGGTGACCAGGCCCCGGAAGAGGACGCCGCAACCGGCGCGGTATCGTTCGGTTCGACGGCGCCGGCGGCGCGAAACGCCGCGGCTTGGCGCGCGATCGTGGGCGCGGTCAAGAGGCTCGACAAGGGCAGATTCACGCCGGTGAGCTTCTGCGCGCGCTGGAACATGCGCACGGCCAGCAGCGAATCGCCGCCGAGATCGAAGAAGTCGTCGTGAAGGCCGATCTCCTGCACGCGCAAAAGATCGCGCCAGATCTCGATCAGCCCCCGTTCCAACGCGCCCAGGTCTTGCCGGCCGTCCGTGCGGGCAGGTTTGTCGGCTTGCACTGCGGGGAACGAAGCGAGACTCGACAAAGCGTTTTGATCCACCTTGCCGTTGGGCAACCGGGGCAGTCCATCGATTACCGCGATGCTGTGCGGATTGGCCGCCGCGGACAGGTTCGCTTTGAGTGCGCGCTGCAGCATCGCCGCATCCGGCACCGTGCCTGCTTTTCTGACCGCGAAAGCGAGCAGCCTGACGGCGCCGTCGGCTTCTTCATTCGCGACCGCCAAGGCGTCTTCCACATCCATTTGCTTTCGCAATGTCTGCTCGATGGCGGCGGGATCGATCACGTGTCCGTTGACGCGAATTCGGCGATCCACCCGGCCCAGTTCTTCGACTCGACCACCGGCCAGCCAACGCCCGCGGAATCCAGTCCGCAGCGGCAGGCGCTTCGTGGCGGCGACTGGTTCGACCTCGCTCGAATCCGCACCTTGCCCCACGCAGTCGCCCTCGACGCAGATTTCTCCGATCGCGCCGATCGGTTGCAGTTGCCCCTCGTCGTTGATCACCGAGACGACGTTGCCTGCCAGTGGCTGTCCCGCATCGATCGCCGCACCGGACGACTCGACACGCCCGCAGCTCGCGATGCCGCCGTTGTCCGGAGACAAGGCATTCCAGAGTTCGCCATGGCGGGCGAGAATTTTTTCGGCGAGATCGGGTTTAGGCGTGCCGCCGAGGCAAACGGCTCTTAATCGAGGCAGGCCGGATACATCGACCGCCAGCATTTTTTTCCAGATGTCCGTCGTCGCGAAGACGGTATCGGGTTTACTCGCCCTGATCCGTTGAATCAGCGTCGTGCCATTGAAGATTTCATCGGAACCGGCCGCGACGGCCGCTCCGGCGCCGAGCAGCGGCAGCACGCATTCGATCACCGACATGGCGCTCCCAAGCGCGGAGGCGCCCAGTATTCGAGCTTCATCGCCGAGCCCGAGCAGATCGTGCAGAGCCAAGGCATTCCGCGCGATTTCGCGGTGTGAAAATACACGTGGTCGCCCAACCTCTGCCGTATCGCCGGGATAAATCAGGACAGCGGCATCATCGGCCCCTGCTTCGGGCGCACCGGACGATCCGGACGCAGAGGCGAGTTCGGCCTGATCGGCATCGAGCCAGAGTGCGCGCGCGCGCGGCCAGTCGAGTGCAGGCTCCAGCTTCGATCTGCCCATGATCGCCGCCACGTCCGCGTCGACTACGATCGACTTGAGCCGCGCCGGCGGATCGGCCGGATCGAGCGGGAGACAGACGGCACCCGCCTTCCAGATTCCCAGCAGACCGGCTGCACGCTCCAGGCCCTGCTCTTCCGCCAGGACGACCACGCTGTTCTTGCCGACGCCGCGTTGGCGCAGACACGCAGCGATGCGTCCGGCGAAGCGTTCAACTTCCGCGCAGGTGTAATCCCTATCTTTCGATTTCACCGCGATCGAGTCGGGGGTGCGTTCGGCGCGCGCTGCGAACGATTTTTCGATGCGCGTGTTCGCAGCAGAAATATCCTTGCGCGTATTCCATTGCCTGAGCTTGGCGAGGTCCGATTCGCCGATCCGCGTCAGCGACGAAACAGCTTGCCTTGGATCGTCGATCGCGCGCGACAACAGCTCGAGGTAGCGCTCGCGCAACATGCGCGCGGTCTCGGGCCGGAACACGTCCGCATTGAAGGTCACGCCGCCGATCATTCCGGAGTTGTTTTCGAGGAACCACAGGCCGAGGTCTTCGTTGGCCGCGCTCTGGAACAGCAGAATCTGCTCGTGTGCGAGGCCGCCCCAATCGGTGATGCGCTGGCGCGCATCCTGGAACGAGAACAGCGCCTGATAGAGCAACGCGTTTCCGCCGTGGCGGGCCTTGAGCTCGCTCTGCAGGTGTTCCAGCGGAACGTCAGGGTGCTCGAAACTCTCCACCACGATGCGTTTGACCTGCCGCACCAGTTCCACGAACGGGAGGTCGGGATCGACGCGCAGATACAGCGGCACGAGATTGTTGAAACAGCCCATCACCGATTCGATCTCGATCTGGCCGCGGCCGCGCACCGGCGTGCCGATCACCAGATTGCGCTGCCCCATGGTCTGGAACAGCACGACGTAATAGAGCGCGAGCAGCGCCATGTTCAAGGTCGCATCGGCCTCGCGGGCGACGCGGTGCATGGCTTCGGTCTGCTCGGCCGAAACCTTGATCCATTCAGTGCGGCCTTCGCCGGACATGCCCGGTTTGCGCGGCTTGTCGGCGGGAAGATTCTGCGGCTCCTCGACGGTGGTCAGCTTGGACCGCCAGAAAGCGAGCTGCGATTGCAGCCGCGGGCTTTCCAGCCAGCGCGTGTGCCAGACGGCGAAGTCGCCATAGCTCACCGGCAACGCCGGCAGCTTCGGCTGCGAAACCGTGCGGTAGGCACGATAGAGTTCGGAAAGCTCCTGGTATGCCAAGTCGAACGACCAGCCATCCCAGATGATGTGATGCGGCATGAAGAACAGCACGTGCTCATCCGCCGCCATGCGGAACATGCGTGCGCGAAACAGCGGCGCGCGAGACAGGTCGAAAGGCGTATCCGTCAACTGCTGGAGACGTTCCATCAACGCCGTTTCGCGCTCTCCGGCAGGCAACGTGGAAAGGTCCTCCGCCGGGAGCAATTTGATTTCGATCTCCGGCTCGACCACCTGCACCGGCTCACCGTTTTCACGCACGATCGCGGTACGCATCACCGGCTGGCGCCGCACCATTTCCTGGAAGGCGCGCTCGAAGGCGGATTCGTCCAGCCGGCCGCGCAGGCGGTGCGCCGACGGCGTGTTGTAGTTGACACGCCCGGGATTCATCTCTTCCAGCAACCACATGCGCTGCTGCGCCAGCGACAAGGGCGCGCGGCTCTGGTCCGCCCGGTGTTCGATCGGCTCGGCCGCATTCACATCGCCGGCTTTCAAGCGCTCTGCGATGGCCGCCGACAGGCCCGCGATGGTGGGCGAGTCGAACAGGGTGCGCAGCGATAGCGTCAAGCCGAACTCGCGATTGAGCCGTGCGGTGAGTTGCGCGGCCAGCAGCGAGTGCCCGCCCAGCGCGAAGAAATCGTCGTGGATGCTCAACGCCGGCAAGGCCAGGGTTTCTTCCATGGCCGCAGCGACGCGTTGCTCCAATTCGTTGCGCGACGCGATGCGTTCGGCTGCGGAAGGCGTGTGTACCGTGGGCGCGGGCAAGGCCTTGCGGTCGATCTTGCCGTTCGGCAATTGCGGGATTGCATCCAGCAGCACCACATGCTGCGGAATCATGTAATCGGGCAGACTCTGCTTCAGGCGGCTGCGCGTCGCCGCAGGATCCAGCGTTGCACCCGGGCGGGCCACGACGTATGCGACCAGGCGGGTGTCGCCGGCGCGCTCCTCGCGCGCGATCACCACCGCGCGCGCCACTTCGGGCAGCGCGACGAGCGCGGATTCGATTTCACCCAGCTCGATGCGGTAGCCGCGCACCTTGACCTGGAAATCGAGCCGTCCGAGATGTTCGATGTAGCCGTCGGCGCGCCAGCGTCCGCGGTCGCCGGTGCGGTAGCGCAGCGCACCCGGCCTGCCGGAAAACGCATCGTCGATGAACCGCTCGGCCGTCAATTGCGCACGATCGAGGTAGCCGAGCGACACGCCGGCTCCGCCGATCGTGATCTCGCCCGCGACACCCACCGCACATTGCATGCCCTTCGCATCCAGCGCACGGATGTCGGTGTTCGCGACCGGTTTGCCGATGAAGATGCCGCGGCGCGGCGCGGCGACGCGCCAGAAGGTCGAGTAGACCGTCGTCTCGGTGGGTCCGTAGCCGTTCCACACTTCGCCGCAGCGCGACAGCAGCGCTTCGGCCAGATCCACGGTCAACGGCTCGCCGCCGGTGATTGCCTTGAAGCGCGGATGGCCGCTCCATCCCGAGTCCAGCAGGATGCGCCAGCCGGACGGCGTCGCCTGCAAAACCGTCGCGCCGCTGTTCTCGATCAGCGTGCGCAACGCCGCCCCATCGCGTACCTGGTCGTGATCCGCAATCACCACTTCCGCACCGGCGCACAGCGGCAACATCAGCTCCACAAACGCGATGTCGAAGGACAAGGTGGTCACCGCCACCAGTCGGTCGTCCGGGTCGATGCCCGGCACACGTTGCATCGATGTCAGCAGATTGGAAGTGGTCCGGTGCGGCACCTGCACGCCCTTGGGCTGGCCGGTCGAACCGGAGGTGTAGATCACGTAGGCGATGGAGTCCGGAGTCGCAGACCGCTCAGCGCGAGGCAGACGCGTTTCGGGCTGTGCGCCGATCTCCGCCGCGTTGCGGGCAAGCGATAGAACGGCGCCCGATTTG
>DATFCO010000111.1:0-22178 GCA_035253005.1 Rhodanobacteraceae bacterium | reverse complement strand
GCTGCCCCCGCAACGGTAGGCGAGTTACATCGGATCATCGAGGCCACTGCGCGCGAGCGCGGGAAGGCGATTCGATCGGGAGAAGCGTTTCGCGGACATCCGTGATCGCACTTCTCGACTCGCGAGCCCGGAGACCGGCCTGCAAACGGTGCGTGCGAACGCACCATCGACAGGCGCTGCGGCGGGCGGCGGCCGGATGGCCGCAAGCCCTCCTGCCCTCGTTCTCCGTCGCGCTCCACGCGGGTGTGCGAAGGAGATCCAATGAAGCCTGTAAAGTCGCGATCGTCCCTGATCGCCAAGATCAAACAGCGGACATCCATGTCCGCGATGAAATTTGTGCGATCGTCCGTGATCGCGAAAGTCAAAAAGCAGCCGTCCTTGGCTGCACTTTCAAATTCGCTCTTTTTTGTATTAGGCCTGATGAGTTTCTGTGCGCATGCGCAGAACGATCAGAACGTCGTCAACGAACCGGCGATACAAGTGACCGCCACGCGCCAGGCGCAAACCGTCGATGCATCGCTCGCCGATGTCACGGTGATCACGCGCGCCGATATCGACGCCAGCGGCGCGGCCGATCTCTACGACCTGCTGCGCACACAAGCCGGCGTGGACGTCGCGCGCAGCGGCGGCGCGGGCGAACAGACCGCGCTGTTCCTGCGCGGCACCAATTCCAATCACGTGCTGGTACTGGTCGACGGCGTGCGTATCGCTTCCACCGGCACGGGCGGTGTGGACTTTTCGCTGCTGCCGCTGGATGCGATCGAGCGTATCGAGATCGTGCGCGGTCCGCGTGCGGCGTACTGGGGTTCGGATGCGATCGGCGGCGTGGTGCAGGTGTTCACGCGCAGGTTGAACGGCCCGGCTGCGGCGGTGCAATACGGCAGTTACGACGATGCCTCGGCGAGCGCGGGCATCGGCGACTGGAACGACCGCGGCGGTTTCAGCGTGCTGGCCGGCATCCGCCACGTGCGCGGATTTTCCGCCGAGAATCCGGAAGGGTTTTCCTACGATCCCGATGACGACGGACTGCGCAACCGCAATCTCGCCGCGCGCGGGGAGTACAAAGTCGGCCCGCAGACGTTGTCGGCCAATGCGCTCTACAGCGACTCGGTCAACGAATTCGATCAGGGCACGTCGCACACGATCGAACACGACCTCGGCGCGGCGCTGGCAGGCGATGTCACCGCGCGCTGGTTCCAGAAGCTGAGTATCGGCAGCGCGCGCGACGATCTGGACACGCCGGATTTCTTCGAGTTGTTCCGCTCGCGGCGGCAGAGCGCGACCTGGTTGAACATTTTCACGCTGGACGAACATCAATCGCTCACCGCCGGCGTCGAACGCGTGCACGAGAGCGGCGAAAACGTGGACACCTTCGCCAATGCCGACGTATTCAATCAGAGCCACGACAACACCGCGTTGTTCGGCGGCTGGAGCGGCCATCTGCAAAGCTTCGACTGGGAAGTCGCAGCACGCCACGATCACAACAGCGTGTTCGGCGGAGCGACCACCGGGTCCGGCGCGATCGGCTGGCGCATCGCGCCGGCACTGCGGCTGACCGCGAGTTTCGGACAGGGGTTTCGTGCGCCGAGTTTGAACGAACAGTTCTCGCCGGGATTCGGCGGATTGTTCGCCGGCAATCCGGACCTGCGTCCCGAGCGATCGCGCAGCAGCGAGATCGGAGCCGAGTGGACACCGGCGGATGATTTCTCGGCGAAACTCTCCGTGTATCACACCGATATCGACAACTTGATCGATTTCACCGGCCCGCTGTTCCAGGCAGAGAATACCGAACGCGCGCGCATCGACGGCGCGGAAGTCGAAGCGCACTGGCACCGCGACGGCTGGCGCATCGACGGCAATGCAACGTGGCAGAACGCGCGCGATCCACAAACCGGCGAACACCTGCTGCGCCGCGCGTCGCGCAAGGGCGATGTCGCGCTTACGCGGCTTTTCGGCGACCGATTAAATGCCTGCCTCGAGTTGTACGCCGAAGGTCCGCGTCCGGACCTCGGCGGCCCGCTGCCCGGCTACGCGCTGATCAACGCGCACCTGAACTTCATCCTCTCGCATGTCTGGCAACTGCACCTGCGCGCCGAGAACCTGACCAACCGTACCTATTCGCTGATCCGCGGCTACAACACGCCCGGGCGCTCGGGATGGATTGAATTGGCATGGTCCCCGCATGGAAATTGAGATCGTCACGCTATCGGCGGTGCCCGGGCAGGCATAGAATCGACCGGCACCTATCGCCGGATAGGCGTCGAGGGGAAACATGTCAGCCGACCGCTTGCCACAGACGCTCGCCGAACGCGCCAACCTGCCCGCGCGCGTGCGCACCCTGCTCGAGGAGCAGCTCGCCGAATGCGGCTCGCGCATCGAGCCGCAATTGCGCGCGAGCCTCACCGAGCTGGAGCAGGAGCTGTTCAAGATGGCCGAGCAGGCGCGCAACGACGCGGAGCAGCAAACCGCGTTCGAAAGCTTGCGCGAAGTGAAGCGCACGCGCGCCGACGCGGCGCCGAGATTGTTGCTGATGCTGGAAGGCCGTCTTGCGCGGCTGGGCCTGGCGCAGGCACACGCTGTCGAGGCGCGCGCGGACATGGCGCTGGTCGACCATGACGAACTGGAAGAAGCGATCACGCTGGACGACTTCGCCACGCGCTCCGAAATGCGCGTCAGCCAGCCTTTGTTCGAACTCGGCCATCGTTACGCCGTGCTGGCCGCGTCGCCGTTGCTGGACGCGGAAGCGCTGCCGCTGGGTCCTCATGCGCTGGCCCACGGATTGCGCGAGATCGCCGTGCGCATGGGATTGCCGCGCGAACACCGCACGGTGTTCTACCGGCTGTTCGACCGGCGCTTAGTGGCTGCCGCCGAATCGCTGTACGGTGGTTTGAACGAACATCTGGTCGCGCGCGGCATCCTGCCGAACCTGCGCACTTATCTGCCCAAACGCCATACCGAACCGCAACCACGCAAGCACGGCGGCGATGCACCCGAGTTCGAACCCCCTCCGCCGCCGCCGGCGCAAACCGCGGCAGACGCGGTGATGGGAAATCTGCGCGAACTGCTGGAAAAGCGCCGCGCCAGCTTCGGTGCGGCGAACGAGGAGCCCACCGGCGGCTATGTCGCCACGGGCGAGGAATTGCAGACGGTGCTTGCCACCCTGCAGGCGCGGCCGCCGGCACCGGTGCAACTGGGCGGTCGCGGCGTGCAACGTACGGTGCAGCATCTGCGTCAGGACATGCTGGCCGAGTTGCGCCGCTTCTCGCCGGACGGACGCACGCCGCAGTTTTCACCTGAACACCGTGACACGGTGGAACTGATTTCGCTGCTGTTCGATCGTCTGATGGACGAGACGCGCAGCGGCGGTTCGGCGCAGAGTCTGCTCGCACGTCTGCAGGTTCCCTTGCTGCGGGCGGCGCTGGCCGACCGCAGCTTCTTCACGCGGCGGGCGCATCCGGCACGGCGTCTGCTCAACACCGTCGCCGAAACCGCCAATACCTGGATGGACACCGGCGAAGGCGAAGCGGATACCCTGCTGGCGGACAAGCTGCATCGCACCGTGGATCGCGTGCTGGGCGAATTCAGCGGCGATCTTTCGCTGTTCGAAAAACTCGTCGATGAACTGGATGCGCACGTCCACACGCTGAAGCGCCGCGCGGAAATTGCCGAGCGCCGGCAACTGGAAGCCGCGCAGGGACGCGACCGGCTGGAACAGGCGCGCGCACGTGCCACGGCCGCCATCGGCGAACGTCTGGCCGGGCGCAAGGTGCCGCCTTTGACGCGTGCCCTGCTGGAACAGGCGTGGTGCGATGCGCTGGCGCTCGCCATCCTGCGGCACGGCGAAGACAGTGAGGCGTTCCATCGCCGGCTCGCCGCGGCGGACGAGTTGTTGCGCGAGCCAGCGCAGCGCGACAACGAACGGCTGAGCGTCGAGCTGCAGAACGGCCTGGAACAGATCGGCTTGCAGGGGCCGGAAGCGTCGCAGCTCGCGCACCGCGTGCTGGACATGCCGCACGAAGCGGCCACGCCGGGCGAATCCGCCTCGCAGACCGAGCTTGCGGTGCGTCTGAAGACGCGACAGAAACTCGGCGACGACGAGGCGGCGAAACAACAGGAAAGTGAACCGGCCTTGCTGACGCCACTCAGCGCCGCGGAGCAGCGCGAGCTAGCGCACCTGAAAACCTTGCCGTTCGGCACCTGGTTCGAGTTCACCATCAACCAGCAGGGACAACGCGTGCCGCGCAAGCTCGCCTGGTACACGCCTGCCACCAACCGCTGTCTGTTCGTCAGCGCGCGCGGCACTGCCGGCCCAGAACGAAAACTGGAACAGGTCGCGCGGCTGATGGCGCTGGGTCAGGCGCGGCTGCAACCGCAACAGAACGAATCGCTGATGGACCGCGCGTGGAACGCGCTGGTTTCCGGGCTGCGCCAGTTCGGTATGGCGCCGGCCGAGGAAGCGGCCATAGCCGATCCCGTGGATCAAAAGACCGTCGCGCGCACCCGCGCGCCTCGCAAGAGCCGTGTTCCAACCGACAAATGAATACTTCCGAACAACGCCGCACAACGCGCAAACGCGCGCTAGATCCGATCGAAGTCACCGATGCGCTCACCGGCGAAACGCTGGGCCGCGTCGGCAATCTGTCGAGCGAAGGCATGATGCTGATCGGCCGCCGTCAGCTCAACGACGATGCGCTGTATCAGGTGCGCTTCCAGCTGCGCGATCGCGCCGGCAAGCCGCACGCACTGGAAGCCGGCGTGCACGAACAATGGAGCGAGCCGGCCGCGATTTCCGGCCAGTACTGGGCCGGCCTGCGCATGATCGCGCTGTCGGACGCCGACGCCGCAGTGCTGGCGGAATGGCTGGAAGAGCCGGAAGTCTGATAATTCGGACCGTCGCGGCGTTGGCAATCGCTGCACCGGTGACTGCCGCTAGGCTTTGATTCTGTCTATGCGAGCGGTACAGCGGCCTGTTCAAAACAAAATTATCCGTGGATGGCCGGCATCCACAAATCATGGGTGAAATAAAGCCCCAAAACTCCAAACACCAATGCATAGAACATCAGTACGGCAAGAATTCTGGACTTCGGCGGGACCAGAAGTTGAATGAAAGCGCGAATCGCGATCAATATTGCGACGACGACGAGGTCGATGATCATCAGTTAATTCGAGCGCTTTGCTGACAACCATCATATCTAGCTTGTGAGGCTTCCTTTGCAACGGAACTCGCAAAGCGGCACCATTGCGCTTTCCGCAAGCCGATCGTCGCCATGACCGCCGCGCCGCAGGACAATCTCGCCGGGCTCTATCCCTCGCATCTGGCGGAGCTGCAAAGGCGTGGCGATGAAGCATTGAAACTCGCGCAGCGCGACCATCTGCTGATTGCCGCGGGCCGGCCGATCCTGCGGTTCCTCGATGACTCTTACTATCCATTCCGTGCCAATCCGCATTTCCTGCACTGGCTGCCGCTGACCGACGCGCCGGGAAGCTGGATCGTGTACACGCCGGGTGCGAAGCCGAAATTGATCTTCCTGCAGCCGCGCGACTACTGGCACGTGGTGCCGGCCGCGCCGGCCGGGTATTGGGTGGAGCACTTCGACATCCTCACCATCCGCGAGCCGGATGATGCGGGCGCGCATCTGCCGAAGGATGCCGCGCGCTGTGCGATCGCGGGCGATGTGACCGCCGCGTTGGACGGCTACGCGCCTGACAACCCGCCAGCCTTGATGAATTACCTGCACTGGCAGCGCTCCTTCAAGACCGATTACGAGATTGCGATGATGCGCGTGGCCAGCCGCATCGGCGCGCGAGGGCATCGCGCGGCGGAAGCGGCGTTCCGCGATGGCGCTTCCGAATTCGAGATCCACATCGCGTATCTCGCCGCGACGCATTTGGCCGAACACCAGTTGCCCTACGACAACATCATCGCGCTGGACCGGCACGGCGCGGTGCTGCACTACACGCATTTCGACCGCAATCCGCCCGCACATGCACATTCCTTCTTGATCGATGCCGGAGGCCAGTTTCACGGCTACAACTCGGATATCACGCGCACTTACGCCGCGCCGGATGCGAGCGAATTCCAGGCGCTGATCGACGCGGTCGAGCGCGCGCAGCAGGGATTCTGTTCGAAGGTGCGCGCCGGACAGAGTTACCCGGAACTGCACATCCATGCGCACCACGCGTTGATGCAAGCGATGCACGAGCAGGGCTTCATCACGTGCAGCGCGGAGGCGGCGGTGCAAAACGGCATCAGCAGCACGTTCTTTCCGCACGGGCTGGGTCATCTGATCGGCCTGCAGGTGCACGACGTCGCGGGTTTCCAGCGCGATGAGCGCGGCGGCGCGATTCAAAAACCGCAAGGGCATCCCTATCTGCGTCTGACGCGCACGCTGCAACCAGGCATGGTGACCACCATCGAACCCGGCCTGTACTTCATAGACATGCTGCTGGACGAACTGCGCGGCAAACCCGCATCAAGCGAGGTGAACTGGAACAAGGTCGATGCGTTCCGCGCCTACGGCGGCATCCGCATCGAGGATGACGTGGCGTGCACGCAAGGCGAGCCGTTGAACCTGACGCGGGAAGCGTTCGCCGCAATTTGAATCACCGCATCGGGAAGCGCATGAACGACAGCGTCTTCATCCACGTCGAGTTCTGGGTACTGCTGCTGGCTTCGCTGGTGCTGCCGGTGGCGATCTATTTCGCGCTGCTGCGCATCCGCCGCATTTCGCGCTACACGGTGTTGCTGTTCGCGCTGGCGCTGATCCTGCTCTCCGCGCTCGACGTGTTCCTGCTGCAGCATCTGCAGACCGCGGCACGCGCCACGCGATCGTTGCTGGACGACAAAGTGTTCGCTTCGGAGTTTTCGCTGGCGTTGTACCTGCTGCCACTGCTTTCCGCGGGCGTGGGCGTGAATATCTTTTCCGACGTGCTGCTCAATCACCTGCGACGCGTTCTGCACGATGTCGGCGCGCGCACCGGCGGGCGCTAGGCGCGCCAGACCTGGCCGTCGCTCACGCGCAGCGGCACGGAGGTGAGCGATTCGCCGCGGCACGGCCCGTGCACGCACAGACCATCCTGCGCCAACGCGAAGGTCGCGCCATGCACCGCGCAGGTCAGTTGCCCGTCCTTGAACAGGAACAGATTCGGCGCGTAGTCCATGCGCCGTCCGGTATGTGGGCAGACGTTCCACCACGCGCGCACCGTGTCGCCGTTGCGCGTCAGGACCAAGCCGTCGCTGTCGGGTTCGGCCGGATCGAGACCCAGCACGCCGCCGTCGGGAATGTCGTCGATGCGGCACAACGGTATTGCGGGCTCGTCCATGTCCAAGGGCACTTGCAAGGCATTGTCGTCGGCACAAGATAGCAAACGTCTCCGGAAATTGCGGCAACCGCCATGCGCTTCGCCCTCGTCCTGCCTCGCCATCCGCTGTTGCGCGTGCTGCTGTTCGCCGCCAGCGGATTGATCCTGATCGGTTTGCTGTTCTTCGGCCTGATTGCCGGCCTCGCTGTGGTCGCTTTCGGCGCGCTGGCGCTGATGGTTCGCCGCCTGTTGCCGCGCAAGGCCACGCCACCGGCCGGCGGCGACATCATCGACGGTGAATTCCGCGTGGTGGATCCCCCGCCTCGCGCAAGAATCGGATAGCCGCGGCTTGGGGCGCGTCTTACGATCGCACCATGAACGCCGCACTGAAAACCTTTCCCAAAGCTATCGAACGGGCGCGCGAGCTGCTCGACCGCAGCGAGGAAGCGCCGAGTCTGGGCGAACTCGCCTCACAGGTGGGTCTCTCGCCCAGTCATCTACAGCGCATGTTTCGACGCGCTTACGGCGTGTCGCCGGCTGAATACGTGCGCGCCCGCCGTTTCGGCGAATTCAAGCGCGCGCTGCGCGAGGGCGCGAACGTCACCGATGCGATTTTCGACGCGGGTTTCGGTTCCGGTAGCCGCGTGTACGAAAACACCGATCGCCTGCTCGGCATGCCGCCCGCGCGCTATCGCGAAGGCGGCGAAGGAGTCGCGATCCGCTACACCACGGTTGCCTGTCCGCTCGGCCGCGTGCTGATCGCGGCCACCGAACGCGGACTGTGCGCGGTCAATGTCGGTGCCAGCGATGCAACGCTGCTGCGCGAACTGCGCGGGGAATTTCCGCGCGCGCGCGTCACACGCGTGGATGCGGGACGCGATGAATGGCTGTCGTCGGTCGTGGCACGCATCGCGCGTCAGTTCGAAGGCAAGAATGACGACGCGCAACCCTTGCCGCCGCTGGATATCGCGGCAACCGCGTTCCAGTGGCGCGTATGGAACGCGCTGACAAGGATTCCTGCCGGCGAAACGCGCAGCTATGGCGAGATCGCGCGCGAGGTCGGCGCACCCAACGCCGCGCGCGCGGTCGGCCGCGCCTGCGGCAGCAATCGTCTCGCGCTGATCGTGCCTTGTCATCGCGTGGTGCGCGAAGACGGTACGCCCGGCGGATGGCGCTGGGGTGCGGCGCGCAAGCAGCGGCTGCTGGAACGGGAACGCGGTGCTGCGCGTTGAATTCCGTTCAAGGCTGCACCGCAAAAATGTCATAACGTCCGGCACAGGCGCGCGCTGCGATTGCAGATAGAATGAAGGCACGCCTCGGCACACGCGAGGCGTTTTTGATTTTTCGCGCGGCACTTCGCGCATCCAAGACATGAACGACACGGCACTCTCGATTTCCGCCACCACGCATGATCGCCGCTGGCTCGTTCCGCTGGCGCTGGCGACCGTGTATGTCGTCTGGGGCTCGACCTATCTCGGCATCCGCTTCGCGCTGACCGGCTTTCCACCTTTCATGCTGGCGGCGATCCGCTTCGCCGCGGCGGGTGTGGCGATGTACGCCTGGCTGCGGCTGCGTGGCGCACCCGCGCCGACACGGCTGCAATGGCGCAACGCGGCGATCACCGGCGTGTTGCTGCTGTGTTTCGGCAACGGCATGGTCTGCTATGCGGAGCAATACGTCGCCTCCGGCATCGCGGCGGTGGCGGTCGCGTGCGAACCGCTGATCGTCGCGGTGATTGTCGCGCTCTACCGCGAGCGCTTGCGCCGCACGGAAATCGCAGGACTCGTGATCGGTTTCATCGGCGTGGTGCTGCTCAACAGCGGCAGCGAATTGCGCGGCTCGCCCTGGGCCGCGGCCGCGCTGCTGTTGGCCGCGCTGGCGTGGGCATTCGGTTCGATCTGGAGCCGGCGTCAGGACATGCCCAAGGGGCCGATGAACGTGGCCGCGCAAATGTTGTGCGCGTCGGTGGGATTGGCCTTGATGACGCTGATAGCGGGCGAACGCTTTCCCGCGCACGTTCCGGCGCAGGCCGCACTGGCGCTCGCCTATCTCGCCGTGTTCGGTTCCTTGATCGGATTCAGCGCGTATCTGTTCCTGCTGAAGACGGTGCGGCCCGCGCTGTCGGCGAGCTATGCCTACGTCAATCCACCGGTAGCCGTGCTGTTCGGCGCGCTGCTGGCTGGCGAGCACGTGGGCGTGCTGGAACTGGCCGGCATGGCGGTGATCTTGATCGGCGTCGGAACGATCGCGCTGGCGCGCGCGTGGATGCCGCGCGCGGAGTAAAATTGGTGCGCCGATCCATCTGCGGGCGTCCTGCCCGCACTTTTTCAAGAAAGTCCGCGTGTAATACCCATCACGCACATTGGCCATGGTCAAATGGATCATCCTCGGGCTGCTGATCGCTTGCGCTCTTTACGTGCATCTGCGCGGGCGCGTGCGGCACCGCTTCGCGCGCCAGGTCACCGATCATTCGACCTTCATGGCGCCGATCAATGTGCTGATGTACGCGTTTTCCAAGGTGGCGCGCACGCCGTATCTGGCGCTCGCCGATTTCCCGGAACTGGAGAACCTGCGCAGCCACTGGCGGGAAATCCGCGACGAGGCGATCGCGCTGTCAAAAGCGAGCCACATCAAGATCTCTGAGAACTACGACGACGCCGGCTTCCATTCGTTCTTCCGCACCGGCTGGAAGCGCTTTTACCTGAAGTGGTATGACGACGCGCCGCATCCCTCCGCGCTGCAACTGTGCCCGCGCACCGTGCAACTGCTGCACGAAGCGCCCAACGTGAAAGCGGCGATGTTTGCGGAGCTGCCGCCGGGCAGCAATCTCGGCAAGCACCGCGATCCTTATGCAGGTTCGCTGCGCTATCACCTCGGTTTGATCACACCCAACGACGACCGCTGCTGGATCCGCGTCGACGACGAGCCGTACAGTTGGCGCGACGGTCAGGGCGTGCTGTTCGACGAGACCTACATCCACTGGGCCGCGAACGAAACCGATCAGAACCGGATCATTCTTTTTTGCGACGTCGAACGGCCGATGAAATACCGCTGGGCGCAAGCACTGAACCGCTTCGTCGCGCGGCATTTCCTCGCGGCCGGCTCCGCGCCCAACATGGAAGGCGACCGCACCGGCGGCATCAATCGCGTATTCAAGTATTTCTACGCGATCCGCCGCGTGGGCAAGGCGTTGAAGCAGCGCAACCGCACGCTCTATTACGCGACCAAATGGGCGCTGTTCATCGCGATTCTGGCGGCGATTTTCGTGCCATGGCACCTGCTATGAGGCCGCGCCAGCCACAGCGAAATTTGGCTTAATCGCAAAATTGAACCTGATCCTTTTCGCTTATGCGGGCTATGCTGGCCGATCGCAATAGACGTTAGCGAATTGGCTCGCTGAGATCTCGCGGTTTCGCGCGAAGGGCGTCAAATTCGGCATCACTGAAAGTCATCGTGCCACCCGACGTCACCAGTTCAAAGCCTCGCGACTCGCACCTAAGAGCGGTAAATGATGGCCTGTCATCCGAGTATAAGATCTGACGTTCGGCGAGCTCTGGCTTGTGCTCGATAGTTACCGACCACGATGTTCCAACCGCGGCACCGCCACTCATGTTGATGTACAACGCTATGTTCATGCCATCGCCAGTGGTACAACGAGTCATGAGATTGTCGTCCTCTGGGCGACCGAAGACGTTTCGGCCATGTCCGTGTCCGCAGGCGTAGAGACCCGCTAGCAAGCAGATCACTGACAAACGGAGTAGGACATGTCTTGCATTAAAACTTGCCTTATTTGTTGGCATTCCATTGAGCTCGCGTAGCGCGGAGTAGCGCAGCGAATCCCGCCGACAAACTCTCACAGCTCCCGCAACGCCGTCGTTACCGGCAACCGCGCGGCACGCACGGCGGGGAACAATCCGCCGATGAATCCGATCGCCAGCGCCCATTTGATGCCGGTCCACAGCAGTTCCGGCGTGACGCGGAACTGGAACACCAACTGGCTGAAGTTGGCGCCGAGCGTGGACGCCGTGTAGCCGTTGAAGATCAGCCATACGACCACCGCGCCGAGCACGCCGCCGGCCAGCGCCAGCAGCATCGTCTCCAGCATCACTGACACCACCACCGGCCAGCCGCGGAAACCCAGCGCGCGCAAGGTCGCGATTTCTCGCGCGCGCGTCGCCACCGCGGCGAACATGGTGTTGAGCGCGCCGAAGATCGCGCCGATCGCCATGATCACGCCGACGGTGATGCCAACCACGCGGATCACCTTGGTCAGCCCTTCCGACTGCTTGTTGAAATAATCGCGGGTGGTGCTGACGTCCACCTTCAAGGTGGGATCGCTCGTCAACGACGCCTTGAACTGGTCGAACGCGGAAGGCTGCGTCAGTTTCACGGTCACCGATTGGCGGCTGCTGCCGCGGCGGTAGGCCGAGGCGACGGATTCGGCGTCGCCCCACAATTCCGATTCGTACGCATCGTTGGATGCGAACACGCCCACGACGGTCCATTCCTGGCCGGCCAGGCGCAACTGCTTGCCGATCTCCAGTCCGGCGAATTGCTTGCGCGCGCCCTGCCCCACGTCCAGCTCGCGCAAGCCCGGCTTGAACTTGCGGCCTTCGATGATCTTGACGTTGGGATGCAGCGCCCAGGCTTCCTCGCCGATGCCGCGGATCGGCACGTTCGCTTCCACGCTCGGATCGTCCTTCTTCGGCAGATTGGCGATCACGCCGAGTTCCGCCGAAGCGATCGGATGGCCTTGCGCATCGTGCGCCACGCCCGGCTTCTGCTCGATCAGGTCGATGTTGTCGCGCGACAGTACGGAGTTCAATTCCGCCTGCGACCCGCCGCGCAACACGATCGCGGTGTCGTCGTTGCCGGTCTGCTGCAACGTGGCCTGGAAACCCTCGCCCATCGCCAGCATTGCCACCAGCACGCCGACCACGCCGGCGATGCCGATTACGATCACCGATGAAGAACCGAGCCGCTGCGTCAGCGTGCTCAGGCCCACGCGCGTCACCGAGAGCGTGCGCCGGCCGGAGCGCGTGAACGCCAGCCACAGCGCCAGCACGACCACCAGCGCGAGGATCACGAACCACGGCAGCGCCGTCCACACGATCAGCCAGGCGATCACGATCGCGAACAATCCCAGCCCGAACAGGAATTTTTTCATGATGTGTTTTCCTCAGCGTCCGGCCAGTGCATCGACGATCCTCAGACGCATCGCGCGCATCGCCGGCAGCGCGCCGACCACGATACCGATCACGATCATCACGATCACCGCCTGTAACCAGTTGCTCATCCCCACCGGCGGCAACTGCACCATGCCGCCGCTGCCCTTGCTCACCCCCGGCGCGACGATCGCCGCCAGCGCCATGCCGATCACGCCGCCGATCAGCAGCAGCAATACCGATTCGCCCAGCACCAAAGCCAGCACGCCGCGGCCGGTGAAACCGATGGTCTTCAGCACGGCCAGTTCGGGGATGCGTTCGCGCACCGCCTGCGCCATGGTGTTGCCGGTCAGCAGGATCAACGTGAAGAACACCGCCGCCATGATGGCGCCGACGATCAGACCGATGTCGCCGATCTGCTTGGCGAACGAGGCATTGAACGCGCTTTCGGTCTGCGTCTTGGTCTCGTGATCGGAATTGGCCGAGAGTGCATCCACCGCGTGCGCCACGCGGTCGGCCTGCTTGGGATCATCGAGTTTCAGTACGTACCAGCCGACATCGTGACCGCTGAAGCCATTGGCCTCTTCGAAATATTTCCAGTGGAAGAAGAACACCTGATCGAGTCCGTTGGCGCCGTTCTTGTTCTCCTTGAAGATGCCGACGATCTCGAACGGCCATGTCTTGTCGCCGTTCTTCTGCGGGAAAATGGTCGATTGCAACGGGATCTTGTCACCGACCTTCCAGTGATAGCGCGCGGCCAGCGCCTCGCCCACCACCGCGCCGGTACGGTCCGCGTCCCAAGCCTGGCGCTGCTCGGGTGGCAATTCGATTTCCGGGAACAGATCGATGTAGTGCGGTCCGACCGCGAAGCTCAATACGAAATTCTTGGGATCCTGGTAGATGCCGCCGAACCAGTTGGCATGATCCACCATCTTCACGCCCGGAATGCCGGCGATCTGCTGCTGCAGGCCCTGCGGCAGACCCTGGATGATCGAATAGCGCGACGTCACGACCAGACGATCCACACCGGCCACGCTCCGGCTGCCGGAGGTGAACGCCACGCGCACCGAATTCAGCAGGCCGAACAGCAGGAACGCTGCGAGCACAGACAGCATGGTGAAGATCGTGCGGGTCTTACGCCGCATCAGCGCGGCCCAGATCAGATGAAAGTATTTCATGGTGCGCTCCGCCTACGAGACGCGCTGCTGTTCGACGAGCGTGCCCTTGTCCAGATGCAGCGTGTGACTGGCGTATTCCGCGGCCTTGGGATCGTGCGTCACCATCACGATGGTCTTGCCGTGCTCGCGGTTGAGCCGCTGCAACAGCGTCAGCACTTCTTCCGCCGATTGCCGGTCCAGATCGCCGGTCGGTTCGTCGCAGACCAGCAGCGTCGGATCGGAAACGATCGCGCGCGCGATCGCCACGCGCTGCTGTTGTCCGCCCGACAACTCGCTCGGTTTGTGCGAAGCGCGATCCGCGAGGCCGACCAGTTGCAGCGCGATCGATGCGTTCTTCTTGCGTTGCGATGAGGACAACTTGGTAAGCAGCAGCGGCAGTTCGACGTTCTTCTGCGCCGACAGCGCCGGCATCAGGTTGTAGAACTGGAACACGAAGCCGACGTTGGACGCGCGCCAGCGCGCGAGCTGCCCCTCGCCCATCTGGTCGATGCGCTTGCCATCCACGCTGATCGAGCCGTCGGTAGGCGAATCCAGCCCGCCGATCATGTTGAGCAGCGTGGTCTTGCCGGAACCGGACGGACCCATCAGCGCGAAGAAATCACCGCGCGCGATGTCGAGGTCGATGTGGTGCAGCACCTCGAGTTTCTGCTTGCCGCGTTCGTACACCTTGGACAGATTGCGGATCTGCACCAGCGGCTGGCTGCTGCTCTGTACTTCTGCGACGGCTGCGTTCATCGGATTTCTCCCATCTTCGTCATTCCCGCGCAAGCGGGACAAATTTGTCTGGAACAAATTTGAACAACCGAAGGTTGGCCTGAAAGGCAAAGTCCATGGATGGACTTTGTAATCCAGTGTCTTGTTTGACCTTTTTCAAAAAGTCGCTGGATCCCCGCCTTCGCGGGGATGACGACCTGAAATATCGCGGCGGCTTATCCGTTTCCGCCAGTCGTCACCTTCACCTTCTCGCCATCCTTCAACTCCGCCGGCGGCGCTTTCACCACCTGCGCGCCGGCGCTCAGGCCGGACGTCACCTGTTTCATGTCCGAGAAATCGGCGCCGAGGGTCACAGGCGTCTGCTTGGCATGATCGCCGTCCACCACGAACACCACGTCGTGCCCATCACGCTGTGCGATCACATCCTTCGGTACCAGCACGCCCGCGATCGGCTGCGCATTGCCGGAACGTTTTTCCAGGAACGACACGCGCACGCCCATCTCAGGGATGATGCGCGGATCCTTCTTGTCCAATGCCACGCGAACCTTCACCGTGGCCTTGCTGCGGTCCGCGCTGGGAATGATCGCGATTACGTGCGCCGGGATTTTCCAGTCCGGATAGGCGTCCAGCACGGCTTCCGCCGGCATGTCGGGAACGACGCGGCTGATGTAGGCCTCGTTGACATCCACGTCCACTTCCAGCGAATCCATGTCCACGATGGTGGCCACGCCCGTGCGAGTGAAACCGCCGCCGGCCGACAATGGCGAAACGATTTCTCCCACCTGCGCGGCCTTATCGGTGATCACGCCGTCGAACGGCGCGCGCACGAAGGTGTAGTCATAGGCGACCTGCGCCGAATTCACCTGCGCGGCGGCGGCCTGCGCGTTTTTCTGCGCGGCGAGCAACGCCGCGCGATCGGTCGCGACCTGCGTGCGCGCCTGCTCGGCCGCCTGTTTCGACACCAGGCCGTGCGCAGCGATCGTGTCCAGACGCTGCGCGTCGTGCTGCGCCTGGGTCAACTGTGCCTGCGCCTGTCCCGCCTGCGCCTGCGCTGCGGCGTATTGCGCCTTGGCCGCGTCCAGACCGGCCTTGTAGCTGCTGTCTTCCAGCCGCGCCAGCACCTGATCCTTCTTGACGTGCTCGCCTTCCTCGATCAGCACCTGCGTCAAGGTGCCGGTGATCTGCGCCGAAACCGTGGCCTCGCGCCGCGCCACCACGTAGCCGGTCGCCTGCAAGACCGCTGCGCTGTCGCCTGCGGCGGCCGGCGCCACCGCCGTCGTGGTCTGCACCTCGATGGCCTGCTCGCGCAGCGCGTAGAACGCCGCACCCGCGGCGATCAGCGCCAGCACGATTACCGCGCCCACGATCCACGGCCAGCGCGGGCGTCCCGTGTCGTGATCTTCGCGCTGCTCGCGCTCGATGCGCAGTTGTTTCAGCAGGTCGCCGTGATCGTTCAAGTTCGTCCCCAGCCCGCGTTCCGAGCGAGCGAGTCTGCCATAGCTTGGCTTTCAATATGTGTCCGCGGCAGGCATGCGCATCAGCCATCGCGTTTGACAGCTGTCATCCGGCGGACTGTTAGGATGCGCGTTTTGCGAGCCGCCGCCATGCCTTATGCGATCGAACCTGCCGCCGTTCCCGTCCTGCCGATACATGGCAGCGACGCGTGGTTTCCCGTGCACCGCATCTATTGTATCGGCCGCAACTACGCCGAACACGCAAAGGAAATGGGCGCCGAAGCGGTCAGCCGCGCGCAGCCGGTGTTTTTCCTGAAACCCGCCGATGCGATCGTGTCGAAGGGTGGCGACATACCATATCCCCCGGCGACGAAGGATCTGCACCACGAGGTGGAAATGGTGGTCGCGCTGTCGTGCGGCGGCCGCGATATCAACGCGGCGAACGCACTCGATTGCGCGTTCGGCTATGGCGTGGGACTGGACCTGACCCGCCGCGATTTGCAAGCCGCCGCGAAAGCCAAGGGCCTGCCGTGGGACGTCGCCAAAGGGTTCGATGCTTCCGCTCCGGTTTCGGCTCTGCGGCCGGCGAGCGAAATCGGTCACCCCGCGCACGCGCAATTGTCGCTGCGCGTGAATGACGAGCTGCGTCAGCAGACGGACATCGACACGATGATCTTTCCGGTCGCGGAGATCATCGCGGAGCTGTCGAAACTGTTCGAGCTGAGAGCCGGAGATCTGATCTTCACCGGCACGCCGGCGGGCGTCGGCCCGCTGCATCGCGGCGACCGCTTCCGCGCGGAATTGCAAGGCGTGGCCGCGCTGGAAGGGCGCATCGTCTGAAGCGTCGCGTTCAGACGCAGCGAAAAAAGTTGCGCTAGAGTCGTCGCGCTGCTGCTGCACGTGACAGGGGGATTCGTCCGACAAGGGAGGGTTACACGATGAGCTTCGCCAGCGACTTCAAGGCTTTCATCATGCGCGGCAACGTGGTCGATCTGGCCGTCGCCGTGGTCATCGGCGGCGCGTTCGGCAAGATCGTCAGCTCGCTGGTTTCCGACATCATCATGCCGCCCATCGGGCTGCTGATCGGCGGAATCGACTTCTCGAACCTGAAATGGATCATCAGGAACTCGCCCGATCCCAAGCAGGTCGTGTCGATCAACTACGGTACCTTCATCAATACCATCATCACCTTCCTGATCATCGCGCTGGCGATCTTCGTCGTGATCAAGCTGCTGGAGCGCGTCGTGCCGAAGAAGGACGTGACGCCGCCCGCGCCGCCGGCGGACGTGGTGCTGCTGACCGAGATCCGCGATCTGTTGAAGCAGCGTTCCGTTTGATCGAAATCCAGCAAGCCGACATTACAACGCTGCGTCTCGACGCAATCGTCAACGCGGCGAATGAGTCGTTGATGGGAGGCGGCGGCGTCGACGGCGCCATCCATCGCGCCGCCGGCCCGCAGCTACTGGCGGCGTGCCGCAAGATCCCTGAAGTGCGCCCGGGCCTGCGCTGTCCCACCGGCGAAGCGCGCATCACCGAAGGTTTCGACCTGCCCGCACGCTTCGTGATCCACACCGTCGGGCCGGTGTGGCACGGCGGTGATGCCGGCGAACCGGCATTGCTCGCCGCCTGTCATCGCAATTCGCTGGCGCTCGCGCGCGAACACGGCATCGACGGTATCGCGTTTCCCGCGATCAGTTGCGGCGTGTACGGCTATCCACGCGACGCAGCCGCGGCGGTCGCGTTGAGCGTGCTGTCGGAAGAAGGCGCGCTGACGCGAACACCGCATCGGATCGTGCTTTGCGCGTTCGACGCGGTCATGGCCGACGCGTGGCGCAATGCGGCGCGGCGATTGCGCGTCGCGGTGGTGGAATGATGTAGAGCGCGTTCCGACGATTCTGCAAGCAACCATCCCTGATGCATCTTCCGATCGGCATCCATGCCTCACCCTCGACTTACAGCAGGTACAACGGCGGCAATTCGCCACGCGCGCGGGGCGTTGCATCGCGCGTTTCCGACCAGGCGAATCCTCGCGCGAAGGCCCGCACGGCGGCATCGCATGCCGCCCGCGCGTCCCCGCCCTTCCAGCGCGCGCGTTGCAATTGCTCCAGCGCAGCGCGCTGTGCGGAATCGCAAAGCGCTTCACGCAGCGCACCCGAATTGCGCACCACGGCGCGCTCGCCGCGCGCACAATCCAGCAGCGCGCGCTCGCAGGCTGCGGCATCGCCGCGCTGCGCCGCGTCCGCAAGCCGCTTGCGCAACGCGCCGCGCCTCCGGTCAATTTCATCGGCATCGAATGCGGTACCCGCCGTGCTCCGGCTCGGACGTCGCGCAAACCACCACCACGCGAGTGCCGTGAGTGCGATCAGCCACAATGCGATGCTCGCGAGCGCCACATCGCGCCAGACCGCCGCGACACCGTTGCCGGTGCTCGAGTAATTCGCGCTGTTCGCGATCGCATTTGGAGAGGCCGCGCCGGCGGCATTCGGCCGTTGCTGTGTGACATTGCCCGCAGCGCCGACCACCGTCAGCGTGTGCGCCGGCAAACGCGCCTGCTCGGACTGATCGGTTTTCACGTTCCACCAATTCAGCGTGATCGCCGGGATCGTCAGCGTGCCGCCGCGATTGGGCACGATCGCGAAACTGCGCGTGCGGGTGGCGCGCAGCCAATGGCCGTCGTCCCGCGTGGCGTCCTGCGGCTGATCCGGATAAATGCGCGCGCCGTCCAGCGGCGGCAATTGCAATTGCGGCAGGCGCGATACGCTGGTGCCGACCGCATCGACACTGAGCGTCAGCGTCAGCGGTTCGCCGGCCTTGACGCGTCCGTTGTCGGGCAGCCCGGTCATTTTCAACTGCACCGATTGCGCGGGCAGCCACGGCGTGCCGGCGTTCGCGGGCACGGCGCGCGCGTCCAGCGTGATGTCGTCGGCGCGTGCCTGCACCGGCGTGCCGTCGTCGAAGAAACTGTCGAAACGATCGCTCCGATTTTGCGAAAGCATCTGGCCGAGAAAGGTCGGGCCGCGCACCACGATGCGGCCGGCACGCTGCGGGATCAGCGCGTAATGCCGCTCGACCACTTGATAGGTCTGGCCGCCGCGCGTGGTCTGATAGCGCGTGTCGCCGTTCAAGTGGATCACCTGCGCGCCGTCGGCTTGCGGATCTTCCAGTTGCCCGCCGGTCAAATTGCCAGTGTAGAAAAGTTGCAACGTGTAGACGATCTGCTGGCCGACGTACGGCGTGGTGGAATCCACGCTGTCTTGCAGGAACGCGGGATCGCCGACGTTGCCCAGCGCGCCGTTGGGCGCCGGCGTCACTTGCAGCGTGAGCGGTTGCGTCTGCCGATTGCCGATCCGCAACGAGGGGATCGTCAGTGTGCCGGCGTGTTTGGGCCGCAGCGCGATGCCAAGCTGTGTGCTGCTACGCGAAGCGCCGTTCACGATTTCCACTTTGCTGGAGCTCGAGGTGCCCAATACATCGAAGTCACGTCGCAACGGCGACAGATCCGGCGTGCCGGAAAGTGCATCGGCGCCCTCGACATTGAGCGTGACGGTATCGCCCAGCGCGGCGTGATCGCGGTCGAGGAACGCATGAAGTCCCGATGATCCGGCAGGCGCTGCATGCGCGAGCACGGCCAACAACAGCAGCAATAGCGGCAGAAAACGCAGCTTCATTGGTCGTCGTCGTCGCTGGTTTGGCCGTGGCGGCGCTGCCATTCCAGCAGGAACTTGCGCCGCAACAGCGCGCCGGGATCGTCCGGCACCGCATCGAGCATCGCGCGTTGCTGCGGATCGAATTTGCCTTCGTCATCGGCCGGTCCGGTGCCGAGCGCATAGGCTTGCTGCGCGTCGCGCTTTAAGCCCTGCCCGTTCACGCCGCGCCGCGCCAGTTCCTGCCGCAGCGCCTGCTGCGCACGCTGCGCCTGTGCGCGCTGCTGCGCGTCTTCTGCGAGCGAAGCACCGGTATCACCGTTGCGCTGGTCGCCGCCGTTCGGCTTGCCGGCGGCGCTGTCGGCCTGACCGGACTCGCGCGTGCTGCCGGAATTCGCGCCGGCCTGCGCACGCTGGTTCTGCGCCAGCGACTGGCCGGATTCGCCGTTGCGGTTCTGCTGAGAAGGCGATGCTTTCGACGTCTGGTTCTTACCCGCGCCGTTTTGCGATTGCGCGCCGCTGCCCTGCGCGCCTTGCGCGTTTTGCGATTGCGATTGCGATTGCGGCGGATGTTTCTTGAGCCATTCCATCACGGCCTGCTTGTTGGCGCGCGCATCGGCGAGCCGCGGATCGCGCTGCACTGCGCGGTCGTAAGCCGCGATCGCTTCCTCGTACTTGCCACCTTTCGCCAGCGCATTGCCGAGATCGTATTGCGCCTGCGCGCCGTCGCCACGCGCGAACTCTTTCGCCGCCGTCGTGTAATCGCCTTTGCGATAAGCCGCCGCGCCGCGCACTTGCGGATCGCGCGCCAGTTCCTGCGCGCGCGCGTAATCGCCGTTCTGCAACGCGTGCAATGCGCGCTGATCCGGACGCAACCACAACGAATCCAGCTCCGACGCGCGCGCTTGCGGCAGCACAAACGCCAGCGCCAGCACGCAGACCCAGCCGCGCCGGAATGCCAGCGCGGCCAGCGGCAGCAGCGGGATCAACAACCACGCGCCGCCGTCGCGCCAGAGATCGGCATGCTCGCTGGCCGCTGCGATCGATTGCGTTGCGGCGGGCGCGCCGATCATCGCCACGCCACCCCCGTCGGCGCCGAGCGGCGCGTAAACGCCGCCGCCCGCTTCCGCGAGGTTGCGCAGTGCATTGTCGTCGCGCCGCGCGATGCGCACGCCGCCGTTCGCATCGCGCGCGAAGCCGCCTTCGGCTTGCGGCACCGGCGCGCCCTGTGCGCTGCCGATGCCGAGCACATCCACGCGCACGCCGGTCGCGCGGGCAGCGCGCGCGGCGGCAGTCGCGCTCGCGTCCGCATCGTCCGTCACCAGCACGATCTCGCCGCCTTGCACGTGCGCCTGCTTCAGCAGATCCAGCGCTTGCGCGATCGCGCGCGCCGCATCGTTGCCGGGTTCCGGCATCACGTCCGGACTCAACGCCTGCAGCAGGTTCAACACCGTCGCCTTGTCCGGCGTCAGCGGCGCGACCACGAAGGCATCGCCCGCATAGCCGATCAACGCGGTGCGTGCATCGCCGGCCTGATCCAGCAGGTCGCGCACGGCGTAGCGCGCGCGCGTCATGCGATCGGGTTTCAGGTCCTGCGCGCGCATGTCGTTCGACAGCGAGAGCGCGACCACGCGCGCCGCACCATTCGCATACAGCGGCGCGGGCTGGCGCTGCCACGCGGGCCCGGCCAGCGCCGCCACCGCCAGCAACCAGATCGCTGCGGCGAAAACCAAAGCCCAACGTGCGCGCCGGCCGCCATCGCGGATCAGATACGGCAAGAGACTCGCATCGGCGAGACGGGACAAGGCGGCGCGCCCATGCTGGTTACGCATCATCGCGGCCAGCATCAGCGGCAACGGCAGCGCGGCCAGCCACCACCACGGGCGCAGGAAGTGCAGATCCGCGATCACGCGAATGCCCTCGTGCGCGGGCGCAAAGTGCGCCAGGGCAACAAGGTGCAAGCCAGCAGCATCGCCGCACCCAGCGGCCATGGATACAGCTCCTCGCGCGGACGCAGCAGCGATTGCCCGCGCGCCAGCGGCTCCAGCGCATCGATGCTGCGATACGCATCAGCGAGCTGGTCGGCATCGGACGCACGGAAGAATTTTCCGCCGGTGTTGCCGGCGATTGCGCTCAAGGTGCCGATGTCGAGATCTTCGTCCGGACCGGGCAATCGCATCCCGAACACCGAAATGGTTTGCGAATCGGCCGAACCGATGCCGATGGTGTAGATGCGCACGCCCGCGGAAGCAGCGAGTTTTGCCGCGGCCAGCGGCGCGACGGAACCGGCGGTATTGACGCCGTCGGTTAGCAGCACCAGCACGCGCGAACGCGCGGGCAATTTCGCAAGATGCCGGGCCGCGAGCACGATCGCGTCGCCCAGCGCGGTCTCGCGCCCGGCCAGACCGATCGCCGCGCCGTCGAGTTGCTTCGCGACGGTCGTGACGTCGAAGGTCAGAGGCGTCAGCAGATAAGCGTGCGTGCCGAACAGCACCAGCCCGACTTCATCGCCCTGCCGTCGCGCGATGAAATCGCCGGCGATCGCCTTGACCGCCGCGAAGCGGCTGACCGTCTGCGCGCCCATCGGCATGTCCTGGATGGACATGCTGCCCGACACGTCCACCGCCAGCATCAACGCACGTCCGCTGCGGGTGAGGGATTCCGGCGGCGCCATCTGCTGCGGTCGCGCCGCGGCGGCGACCGCGAAAATCCAGGCCAGCG
>DATFCO010000110.1:0-11273 GCA_035253005.1 Rhodanobacteraceae bacterium | reverse complement strand
TGCTCGGTGCTCGGCACGGTCCTGCCCGAAGCGCACGACCACAATGTTCCCGGTGCGCGCGACATCGCTGATCGCTTGATGGCGAGCTTCGGTTCGATGCTGTTGTATTGGTATCACTTCTCGCACAACGGCCGCCGCATCGAAACCGAAACCGATGACGAAACCATCGCGGCGCATTTCCTGCACCTGCTGCACGGGAAAAAACCGAGCGACAGCCACGCGAACGCGATGGACAAATCGCTGATCCTCTACGCCGAGCACGAATTCAACGCGTCCACCTTCACCGCGCGCGTGATCGCGGGCACGGGCTCGGACATGTATTCGGCGATCACCGGCGCGATCGGCGCGCTGCGCGGCCCCAAGCACGGCGGCGCCAATGAAGCGGCGATGGAAATCATCGGCCGCTACCGCAACGCGGACGAAGCCGAAGCGGACATCCGCCGGCGCGTGGCGAACAAGGAAATCGTGATCGGCTTCGGCCATCCGGTCTACACGATCGGCGATCCGCGCAATCCGATCATCAAGGAAATCTCGCGCAAGCTGTGCGGCGAGGGCGGCAACCAGCAGTTGTTCGAGGTGTCCGAACGGATCGAGAACGTGATGATGGAACTGAAGAAGATGTTCCCGAATCTCGATTGGTACTCCGCCAGCGCGTATCACATGATGGGCGTGCCGACATCGATGTTCACGCCGCTGTTCGTGATCGCGCGCACGTCAGGCTGGGGCGCGCACGTGATCGAACAGCGTCTGGACGGCAAGATCATCCGGCCGAGCGCGAACTATACCGGGCCGGAGGATCGGGCGTACACGCCCATAGAAAAGCGCTGATCGAAGTTGCCGACATACGAACAGCCGAATCGTTTGGGAGGCCGATACCGCACGGCACCGACCTCCCTCTCCCCAAACTGCTGTTCGTTTGGGGAGAGGGCAAAGGGTGAAGGGCAAAGGATTATTGATCCACGCCTTCTTCTCTCAGCACCTTCTGCACACCCTTGTCCGCGCGCATGCGTTGCTCGAACGCCGCGAGGTTGTGCAAGCCGGCTAGATCGACATCGTTGGCCTTGGCCCAGCGCAGCACCACGAAGAGATACGGATCGGCGATCGACCGCGTGCCGGTCAGCCAGTCGCGTCCTTCCAGTTGCGCATCCAGACGTTCGAAATAGCCGCGCAGTTTCTTGCGCGCCACCTCTTTCACTTTTTCTGCCGTCTCTTCTCCGAGATATTTCACGGCGCCGAAAAAGGGATGGAAGGCCGGGTGCACATCGGCGTTCAACATGCCGAGCCAGCGATTCACTTGCGCGCGCGACTTGGGTGTTCCGTCGCCGCCGAGTCTGCTCTGCGGAAATCTGTCGGCAAGGTAATTGAGGATGGCCGAATTCTGGGTAAGCAGCCAGTCGCCGTCCTCGAACACCGGTACGGAGCCGGCGGGATTGAGTTTCTTGAACTCGGGCGAGCCGCGCTGCTCGCGATTGACGATTTGAGCGGTATACGGCTGGCCGATCCACTCCAGCACGATGTGGTCGGCCATCGCGCAGGTCCCAGGAGTCACATAGAGTTTCATCGAACGAATCCTTGTACGGCGAAGGCGCTTCATCGGAAGCGCATCTTGTCTAGATGGAGCCGCCACGCCGGCGTTCAAGTGAAACCGCGCAGGTCCGGTCAGTTCGGCGGTGCCGGTCAAAGTGTGGCGGCGAGACGCGTGGCTTGCGCGATCGCGCGCTTGGCATCCAGTTCGGCGGCGACATCCGCGCCGCCGACTACGTGGGTTTCCACGCCGCGTGCGATCAACTCGTCGGCGAGCACGCGATTGGATTCCTGTCCTGCGCAGATCACCACATCGTCCACTTGCAGCGCGCGCGGTTTACCGTCGATACGAATGTGCAAACCATCGTCATCGACACGCTCGTACGTCACGCCTCCCAGCATCTGCACGCCTTTCGCTTTCAACGTCGCGCGATGCACCCAGCCGGTGGTCTTGTTCAATCGCTTGCCGGGTTTGCCCGGCGTGCGCTGCAGCAACCAGATTTCACGCGGCGAAGGTTCGATTTGCGGCTTCGACAAACCGCCGCGATGCGCGAGCGTCATGTCCACACCCCATTCGTGCATCCAGCGAGGAATGTCGGTGGCAGGCGAGGGTGGTGGCTGGCTGAGATATTCGGCGACGTCGAAACCGATGCCGCCCGCTCCGACGATCGCGACTCGCCGACCGATTTTCACCTTTCCGGAAACCACATCGGCATAGCCGTGCACTTTCCGGTGATCCTGCCCCGGAATGCGCGGATCGCGTGGCGTTACACCGGTGGCGATGATCACCGCAGCGAAATTCTCAGCCTGCAGCGATGCCGCATTCGCGCGAGCTCTCAAATGCAGTTGCACTCCGAGATCGCACAAACGATTTGAAAAATAGCGCAGCGTTTCCGCGAACTCCTCCTTTCCGGGAATTCGTTTCGCGAGATTGAATTGGCCGCCGATCTCGCTCGCATGCTCGTACAGCGTGACCGTATGACCGCGTTCGGCCAGCGTGCAGGCGGCGGCCAGACCGGCCGGGCCCGCGCCGACCACCGCGAGACGCTTCTTTTGCGTTGCAGGTGCAACGATCAATTCGGTTTCGAAACACGCGCGTGGATTGACCAGGCAGCTCGCGCGTTTGTTTTCGAACACGTGATCGAGGCACGCCTGATTGCAGGCGATGCAGGTGTTGATGCGGTCGGCGCGTCCGGAACGTGCCTTGTTCACCCATTCCGGATCGGCCAGCAGGGGGCGCGCCATCGAAATCATGTCGGCGTCGCCGCGCGCGAGCAGCGCTTCGGCGACATCGGGCATGTTGATGCGGTTGGTGGTGATCAGCGGGATGCGCACGCTCTCCTTCATGCGTCGCGTTACCCAGGCGAACGCCGCGCGCGGGACCGAAGTCACGATCGTCGGGATTCGCGCTTCGTGCCAGCCGATGCCGGTGTTGATCAGCGTGGCGCCGGCGCCTTCGATCGCTTTCGCCAGCGCGACGATTTCTTCCCAGCTTTGGGCGCGATCGACCAGATCGAGCATCGACAGCCGATAAATGATGATGAAGTCGCGCCCGACCGCTTGGCGCGTACGCCGCACGATCTCGACCGGAAAACGCATGCGGTTTTCCAGCGAGCCGCCGAAAGAATCTTCGCGCGTGTTGGTACGCGCGACCAGGAATTCGTTGAGCAGATAGCCTTCCGAACCCATGATCTCGATGCCGTCGTAACCGGCTTCGCGCGCCAGTTGCGCGCTGCGCACGAAGGCGCGGATCGTGCGTTCGATACCGCGCCTCGTGAGCGCACGCGGTGTGAACCGCGTGATGGGAGATTTGATGCTCGAAGGCGCGACGGAGAGTGGATGCACGGCATAGCGGCCGGCGTGCAGGATCTGCATGCAGATATGTCCGCCTTCGGTGTGCACCGCGCGCGTCAGCTTGCGATGCCGGGCGACGTGCCAGCGCATCGACATCGTTCCGGAAAACGGTTTCAGCCAACCCTCGATGTTCGGTGCGACGCCGCCGGTCACCATCAACGCAACGCCGCCACGTGCGCGCGCCGCGAAATAGGCGGCAAGCTTGTCGTAGTCGCGCGCACGATCCTCCAGACCCGTGTGCATCGAACCCATCAGCACGCGGTTGGGCAGCGTGACGAAACCCAGATCGAGCGGCGCGAACAGATGCGGATAAGGCGTCATCGCCGGCTTCGCGGTTCAAACAAGCGTTCGAGGATGCCCGCGCGCAATCGTGCCCGCAAGCGCATCGCTCAGCCGCTTTCTCCGATGCGCTTCGAACGGTCGCGTCGCTGTGTCAACCAACCCAACGCGACGATGCCGCCCACGAATACCGCGTCGACGAGATAACGCACTGGATCGTGCGCGTCGAACCAGTTGTCGACCAGGTCGTCTTCGGTAACCATACGCGCCGCCGTCCAGGCGATCACGCCTGCACCGACGTAGACGATTGCCGGCCAGCGCGTCAGCAATTTCAGGATCAGACGCGAGCCCCATACCACCAGCGGCACGCTGATCAACAATCCCAGCGCGACCAATCCGAGATGCCCCTTGGATGCGCCGGCGATCGCGAGCACGTTGTCCAGCCCCATCAAGGCGTCCGCGATCACGATGGTGAGCATCGCGCTCCAAAGGCCGGAAGCAGCGCGGACCTTCCGCTTGTCCTCGTGGTGCCGCAGCAGCCGCCAGGCGATGGGCAGCAGCGCCAGCCCGCCGACCAACATCAATCCGGGAATCTTCAGCAGCCACAGCACGCCCGCGGTCATCGCCACGCGCACCGCGATCGCACCGAAGCTGCCCCAGAAGATCGCGCGAAACTGCAACTGTCGAGGCAGGTTGCGCGCGGCCAGCGCGATCACCACCGCGTTGTCGCCGGCCAGCACCAGATCAATCAGGATGATCGAACCCAAGCCTGACCAGAACGCGGAGTTCGAGAACGATTCGAGCGGATGAGCGAGGTAGAAATCCATTGCGCGGTCCCCGACGCGTGCGAGTGTGTTCCGCGAACGCGCACCCGCACGCGTCTGCGGGCCGGTTCGCGGAAGTCTCGCCCGCGGCGTACCGCCGCGGCGACCGGAACGCATGCGCGTTCGTGCTGACGATCGCCGCAAAGCCGCTGGTGCGGCCCCGAGCTACTCCCTTCCGGGAATGTTGAAGCGTTCGCGATTCTGCGGGGTGGACGATCAACGGTCAACTCCCTCTGGCACAATTCACGGTTTGCCTCGCAAGGATTCACCGTGAGTCACGACATCCGTTCCGCGCAGCGCCCGTCGCCCGACCAGCCGCTAGTCGACATCGCCGACTACGTGCTGGATTACCGCATCGATTCCGCCGAAGCATTCGAAACCGCGCGCTACATGCTGATGGATTCCCTCGGCTGCGCGATGCTGGCGATGAAGTTCCCGCAATGCGTGGACCACCTCGCGCCGATCGTGTCGGGTGCGACACTGAAAAACGGCGCACGCGTACCGGGCACTTCATTGCAACTGGATCCGGCGCAGGCGGCGTTCTGCATCGGCACGCAAATCCGCTGGCTGGATTTCAACGACACCTGGCTGGCAGCCGAGTGGGGGCATCCTTCCGACAATCTCGGCACGATCCTGTCGATGGCGGACTGGCTGTCGCGTTCGGGCGTCAAATCCTTCAGCGTGCGCGACGTGCTGGGCTGGGCGATCAAGGCGCACGAAATCCAGGGTTGCTACGCACTGAAAAATTCGTTCAACCGCGTAGGGCTGGATCACGTGATCCTGGTGCGATTGGCCTCGACCGCAGTGGCGACCGCGATGCTGGGCGGCACGCGCGAGCAGGTGATCAATGCGGTGTCGAACAGTTGGATCGATGGCGGTGCGCTGCGCACTTACCGCCACGCGCCCAATACCGGTCCGCGCAAAAGCTGGGCCGCGGGCGACGCCTGCCGGCGCGCGGTGATCCACGCTTTAAATGCCGTACAGCACGGCGAAACCGGTTATCCATCTGCATTGAGCGCGAAAACATGGGGCTTCTACGACGTCGCCTTTAAAGGCAAGCCATTCGAATTCGAGCGGCCGTTCGGCAGCTATGTGATGGAGAACGTTCTCTTCAAGATTTCCTATCCCGCCGAATTCCATGCGCAGACCGCGGTGGAGTGCGCAATGCGGTTGCATCCGCAGGTGACCGGACGGCTGCAGGAGATCGAGCGCATCGAGATCGAAACACAGGAAGCCGGCGCGCGCATCATCGACAAGACCGGGCCGCTGGCCAACTACGCCGACCGTGACCATTGCATCCAGTACATGGTGGCCGTGCCGCTGCTCTTCGGCCGGTTGACGGCAGAGGATTACACCGACGCGGTTGCCGCCGATCCGCGCATCGACGCGTTGCGCGCGAAGATGACCGTGCGGGAGAACCCGCAGTTCACTAAAGATTATTTCGACCCGGACAAGCGCTATATCGGCAATGCCGTGCGGGTGTTCTTCAAGGGCGGAACATCCACCGAACGCGTGAGTATCGACTACCCGATCGGCCATCGCCGCCGACGGGCCGAAGGCATTCCGGTCTTGGAGGCCAAATTCGAGCGGGCGGTGGCGGGGCATCTTCCTGCCGGGCAGGCCCAGGCCCTCGTTCAGCTCTGCGCGGATGCCGGCAGACTGGAAGCGCTGTCCATCGCGGAATTCCTCGATTTCTTCACGATTTGAGGGGTGGGAATGACTTGCCGATGAACGGGCCGGCACCCACTGGCGTCAATTGTTTGTTTTTTGCTAAACTGCGCCTGCCTCAGCGGGTCGGACCTAGTGGTCCGCTCAGCCATGCGAGCAAGGTGTACGCGTTTGTGCGTTCCACCGGGGTGGTGGGGGCGCAGAGATACAACAAAAGGAGACTCCGATGAAACGTAAAGGCTTGTGCGCGATGATCGCGCTGGTCTTGGGAAGTGCCGGCGTCATGACCGTGGCGCATGCCCAGGACACCATGCAGCAGGATCAGACAACAACAACTACGACTACTGACCAGACTGCGACCACGACCACCGACACCACCATGAGCACGGATACCGGCTATGGCAGCTGGTACATCGTGCCGCGGATCGGCGCCGTGATTCCGGATTCGGACCGCGAGGTTCAGTCCAGCGCAGGCGGCGGCATTGGCGTGGGCTTCTGGGTGAATCCGCACCTGACCCTCGACCTCGAAGGATTCATGGACAACGCGGATTACAAGGACAGCTCGCCGCGTCCAGGCAAGCAATGGGAAAGCATCCAGGTCGATGCTGCGGCACGCTGGTATTTCATGGATCCTGCTTCGCCGTGGCGTCCGTACATCATGGCCGGCATCGGTGCGGTGCGTCATGCCGCGGTTTCCAGTGAAGCAGCGAGAGCTGGTGTGGCCTATCCGTGCGTAGCTTCGGGGACCAACGGCGCTCCAGGCAACCTCGAGCAATGCGTGCTGCAGACCAAGGGCTCGGGTTGGGGTCCGATGGGCACGTTGGGCATCGGCGTGCTTTACAACGTCAATGATCGCATCGCCCTGCGCGGTGAAATCGCAGGACGCTGGTATCGCGATACGACTTCCTCCCGCTTGGCGGGCTTCACCACCGATCCGAGCGACAAGCAGTTCGGCCGCACCCGCGGCGAGTCGTCCTGGACGGACGGCATGGCCACCATCGGTCTCGTGATCAAGATGGGCCACGCTGCACCTCCGCCGCCGCCGCCGCCGGCTCCGCCGCCGCCGCCGCCGCCGAAGTGCCCGAATCCGCCGCCGGGTGCGATCCTTGGTCCGGACGGTTGCCCGCAGAATGTCGTGATCGATCTGCGCGGTGTGAACTTCAAGTTCGACCGTCCGAAGAAGGGCGAGCACAACATCGGTCCGACCCTGAAGGCGCCGGAGGCCGACTCGATGGCCATCCTCGACCAGGCCGTGGATACGCTGAACCGCTATCCGCAGGTGCAGATCGAGATCGACGGCCACACCGATTCGGTGGGCACCGAGAAGTACAACCAGGGCTTGTCCGAGCGTCGTGCCAACATCGTCGACGAGTATTTGACGTCGCACGGTATCTCCGCGGATCGCATCACCGCGGTGAAGGGCTTCGGCGAGGATCGTCCGATCGACACCAACTCGACCGCGGCTGGCCGTCAGCGCAACCGCCGTGTCGAACTCGTGGTACAAGGCCAGAACGCACAGGGCCAGCAGCCCGATCAGCAGCAACAGCAGCAGCAATAAGAGTCAAGACTCGGCGACAAGAAAAAGCCCGGCGCAAGCCGGGCTTTTTTGTGTGGTGATTTTGTACGATCGTCCATGATCGCTGCACTTCAAGCGGCTTCTCCCGCCATGCATTCACGGCAGTGAAGACTACAAGCGGCCATCCCTGGCCACGTTCTCAACAAGAGCAGTCAATCGCTTCCGAGCAAGCCCAGCTCGCCACCCACCGCCGTGAACGCCTCGATCGCCCGATCGAGGTGTTCGCGCGTATGCGCGGCGGACATCTGCGTGCGGATGCGCGCCTGGCCTTGCGGCACCACCGGAAAGAAAAAGCCGATCGCATAGATGCCGCGTTCCAGCAGCTTCGTCGCGAACGCCTGCGCGAGCTTCGCATCGCGGATCATCACCGGCACGATCGGATGCGTGCCGGGCTTGATGTCGAACCCCGCCGCCGTCATCCGTTCGCGGAAGTAGCGCGTGTTGTCCGCGAGCCTTTCGCGCAGTTCGCCGGCCTCGCCGAGCATGTCGAGCACTTCGATCGCCGCGGCCACCACGTGCGGCGGCAGCGAGTTCGAGAACAGATACGGCCGCGAGCGCTGGCGCAACATCTCGATGATCTCGCCGCGCCCGGTGGTGAAGCCGCCTACCGCGCCACCCAGCGCCTTGCCCAGCGTGCCGGTGAAGACATCGATCCGGTCCAGCACGCCGTGCACTTCCGCCGAACCGCGGCCGCTCTTGCCGATGAAGCCGGTGGCGTGGCATTCGTCGATATGCACCATCGCGTTGTACTGCTGGGCCAGCGCGGTGATGCGATCCAGCGGCGCGATGAAACCGTCCATCGAGAACACGCCATCGGATGAAATCAGTTTCGAGCGCGCACCTGCCGCATCGGCCGCCTGCAACTGCTTCTCGAGGTCAGTGGTATCGCAATTGGCATAGCGAAAGCGCTTGGCCTTGCACAGGCGGATTCCGTCGATGATCGAGGCGTGGTTCAGCGCATCGGAAACGATCGCGTCCTGTTCGCCCAGCAACGGTTCGAACAAGCCACCGTTGGCGTCGAAGCAGGCCGCGTAGAGGATCGCGTCATCGGTGCCGAAGAATTTCGCGATCTTTTGCTCCAGTTCCTTGTGCAGATCCTGCGTGCCGCAGATGAAGCGCACCGACGCCATGCCGAAACCGTGCGTATCCAGCGCGCGTTTGGCGGCTTCGATCAGGCGCGGGTGATCGGCCAGCCCGAGATAATTGTTGGCGCAGAAGTTCAGGACCTTGCGTCCGTCCTGCAGGGTGATCTCCGCCGACTGCGGCGAAACGATGATGCGTTCGTTCTTGAACAATCCGCTGTCGCGGATGGAATCGAGCTCTTCGCTCAGGCGTTTTTGCGCGGCGTAGTTCATAGGAGTTCTCAATTCCAACTGCACACGACTTTGCCGCAATTGCCCGACGCCATCAGCTCGAAACCTTTCTGGAAATCGCCGATCGCGATCTGGTGTGTCAGCACCTTGTGCAGCGGAAAACCGGTCAACACCATCTGCGTCATCTTGTACCACGTCTCGTACATGCGCCGGCCGTAGATGCCGTGCAGCACCAAGCCTTTGAAGATCACGCGATCCCAGTCGATGCCCGCGCCCTTCGGCAGCAGGCCCAGCAAGGCGACCTTGCCGCCCGGATACATCACATCCAGCATGTCGTTGAAGGCGCGTTGATTGCCGCTCATCTCGAGGCCCACATCGAAACCCTCCATGTGCAGGTCCGCGACGACATCCTTCAACGATTGCTGCGAAACGTTCACCACGCGCGTCGCGCCCATGTCGGCCGCGAGTTTCAGACGATAGTCGTTGACATCGGTTACCACCACGTTGCGCGCGCCGACGTGCCGCGCGATGCCGGCCGCGATCATACCGATCGGCCCGGCGCCGGTGATCAGCACGTCCTCGCCGATCAGGTCGAACTCCAGCGCGCAATGCGCGGCGTTGCCGTAGGGGTCGAAGAACGCCGCAAGTTCCGACGGAATCGCATCCGGAATCGGCCAGAGATTCGAAGCGGGCATCACGATGTATTCGGCGAACGCGCCGTTGCGGTTGACGCCGATGCCGACCGTGTAGGGGCACAGGTGCGGACGTCCGGCGCGGCAGTTGCGGCACATGCCGCAAACGATGTGGCCTTCCGCGGAAACGCGCTGCCCAACGGTGTAACCGCGCACGCCCGGACCAATCGCGACGATGCGCCCGACGAATTCGTGGCCGATCACCAAGCCCGGCTTGATGGTGCGCTGCGCCCACTCATCCCAGTTGTAGATGTGCAGATCGGTGCCGCAGATCGCGGTCTTCTCGACCTTGATCAGCACCTCGTTCGGACCTGCCTCCGGCACCGGCGCTTCGTCCATCCAGATGCCTCTGGCGGGTTCGCGCTTCACCAGCGCCTTCATCATCTGCGGCATGGACGGTCTCCGGCGCGGCTGCGAATACCAAATTATAAGCGCAGCGCTTTAGCGCGCGGAACGCGCAGCTTCATGTGCCTGCGCCGCCGGCGACCGAGAGCGTGTCCTGCGCGTCCTGCAGTGCGCGCCAGCGATCCGCGTCCATCGGCCGCGCGAAGTGATAGCCCTGCAGCCGATCCACGCCATGCTGCTCGAACCAGCCCAGTTGCGCGGAGTTCTCCACGCCTTCGACCGTCACCTCCAGGCCGAGACTGTGCGCCAGCGTCACGATCGCCGCGACGATCGCCGCGGTACGCGGATCCACCAGCACTTCGTTGCCGAAGCTGCGATCGATCTTCAGACAATCCACGGGCAGTGCGCGCAGATGGCTCAGCGACGAGTAACCCGTTCCGAAGTCATCGAGCGACACGCCCACGCCCAGCGCGCGCAGCCGCGTCAGACATTCGGTCGCGCGGTCGATGTCGTCCAGCGCACTGGATTCCACCACCTCGAGCTCCAGCCGCTGCGGATCGAGCCCCGTCGCCGAAAGCACTCCGCGCACCAGCTCCGGAAAATGTTCGCGCTGGAAACTGCGGGTGGAGATGTTTACCGCCACCGTCAGCGGCTTGCCGTCGTGGGCGCGCCACTGCTGCGCTTCGCGGCAGGCGCGTTCGAGCACGTGACGATCGAGATCCTCGATCATCCCGAGCCGCTCCATTTCGCCGATGAACATGTCGGGCGCCAGCAACCCGCGTTTGGGGTGCCGCCAGCGCACCAGCGCTTCGGCGCCGGCGAATTGATGATTACGCGCGGCCAGCAGCGGCTGGAAATACAGCTCGAATTCTCCGCGCAGCAAGGCGCGCCGCAATTCGGCCTGCAATCCCAGGCGCGTCAACACCAGCGAATTCATTTCGGTCGAATAGAAATGGAAACGGTTGCCGCCCTCGTCGCGCGCCAATTGCGCGGCGGCTTCGGCGGCGGCGATCAGCGGTGCGGCTTGGCCGGCATCGTCCGGAGAGAGCGCGATGCCGATGCTCGCGGACAGCGCCAGCTCGCGGCTGCCGCTGAAGAAGGGTGCGCGCAAAACTGCCAGCAGATTGTCGGCGGTGGCGGCGAGATCGTCGGTGTCGTGCACGTGCGGCACGATCTGCACCAGCCGCCATTCGGACAG